>VSDC01000030.1:0-11667 GCA_047459275.1 Gemmatimonadota bacterium | reverse complement strand
CAGGAACCCCACGACTCCCACCAGCGTCCCGGGCGCCCGCATCATCCGGCGCAATTCGACCGCAGCGAGTGCCCGGACGCGACCGGCCGGCGCCGAATTCGCCCGCCCGGCCACCCGACCGCCCTTCAGTCTACTTACCCCTTCCATGGCGCCTCCTCCGGTTCGAGAACGACGGGGCGCTCTCCATCCAGTTGCACGACCGGACCTGCCGCGTGGGCCGGGATCGGCTGGTTCGTCGCCACGACGACGACCGCGGTGCGTGCCCGGGCGACGAGGGCCTCCGTGAGCGCGCCCCGCGCCCGGCCGGACAGATGCTCGTACGGCTCGTCCAGGAAAACGAACGGCACGGGTTTGCGGAGCAGCGCCTCGAGCAGCATCCGCTTCGCCTCCCCGGTCGAGACCCGGCCCAGCAGGCGGTCCGCAGGCACGTCGGGCCGCAGAGCCGCCAACGGCTCCTCGACCTCCGCCGCGCCCAGCCCTGCGAGCCGATCCATGAGCCGCGACCACTCCTGCGCCCTGACCCCGCCCGGCAACCGCATCGCCGGCTTGTAGTAGATGCGCTCACGGGTCCGACCTGCGGGGTCCCGCAACGTGACCGTGCCCGCCGACGGCCGCGCCCGCCCCGCCATCACCCTCAGGAGCGAGCTCTTCCCGGTGCCGTTCTCGCCGACGAGCCAGGCGATCCGCCCCGCAGCGTGCGCCCACGTCAGGTCCTCCACGACCAGCCGTCGGCCCTGTCGCACCGAGACGCCGTCCAGCCGCAGCTCGGGCACGGCCCCGCTCAACCCACCGGACACGTGTACCATTGGTCCACCTCGTCGACGACGACGGCGACCTGCTTCGCGGCCAGGTACGCCATCCGGATCGCGTTCACGTCGAGCAGGTACGAGCTCCGATACTCCAGCCTGGAGTCCAGCCGGATCACCGCCTTCTCGAAGTTGCCATCCCGGCCTTCCCGGCCGCTCCGGGTCAGGACCACCAGGTCGCCGGTCCGCGGATCGGCGACCGCCGCAATCACCGCCACCGGCAGATCCGCAGGCTGGATCTCGTCGATCGTCCCCCTCGGAACCCGCCCCAGCCTCGCACCGACCTCTTCCGGCAACGGGACCGGGAGCCGACGCGCTTCGCCCGATGCGTCCAGGCGAAGCTCGTGAGCGAACGGGACCACGAATTCGTGGGTGACCACGATCCGGCCGTCGGGGTAGGCGGCCACGCCCGCCAGATTCGCCAGCGCGTTCACGCCCAGGTCTCCATAGCGCACGGTAGGAACCTCGAGCGGGATCACGTCGTCGCCTGCGAGCCGGTAGACCAGACGATTCGGATGCCGGCCGAGCACCAGCGGCGTCACGAAAACCTGGCCGCCCCACGAGCGCACCTGCTGCGGTGGGAACGGCAACAACACCCTGCCTCGATCGCTCCCGTCGAGGCCGAGCCGCTTGAGCGCCCCTTGCCCCTGGTCCGCCACGTAGATCGTGTCGGCGACCAGCGTCGCCGACGTCGGCCTGCGTACGCCCGTCGGCCCGTCCGCCGCGAAGGCCACCACCCAGCGCGGTTGCAGGTCCGGCCCCACCAACGCAACCTCCCGATCCTGGTCGTACAGCACCAGGAACGTGCTGTCGCTCAGCGTCGCCACATCGGCCACCACCGACTCCCGCGCACTCAACGACGGCACGGGCTCGCACTTCACCTCCACCGACTTCTCCACGAAATCGTCGATCCACAGGGGCTTGGCCGCATCCGAGGCGGCACACGCCGCCAGGAATGGAACCAGGGGCAGGGGTAGGGTTCTCATGGGCGCTCGTGGTGAAGTTCGAACTCATACCTCGCGCCGCCACGCCGGCGGGCGGCGCAACGACTGCCGATACCGCGTTACATCTTGCGGCGCACGCAACCGATGTACTCGGCCGTGCATTCGATGTCCGCCATCAGGCGGAACAGCCCCTTCCTGTCGTACGTGTCGTTCAGGCACTGCTCGAAAGCATCCGTGCACTCCGCCGCCCGGGCTTCCGTGGGGACACCGACCAGGCCGCCCAGCAGCAGCATCAGCGCCATGATCCAGCGAGCTCCCTTCGGCATGTCGTCCTCCTTCGTGAAGGTGATCGCGCCCCGCCCCCATCCCTCTCCCCTGGCCCCGCCGGCCGGGCGTGGAGCCGGGCCGGCACCCCGGGGCGAGGCATGCCGCGGACCAGGCACTGCGAAATCGATAAAACCACGGTTCTACATGGACTTACGACCCTATCGACCCCTCCCCGTCCGCACCGATTCCGACCGCCATTGATCGGTTCCTACCGCGCAGTGACCACTCCACGATGAAGCGCACACCGCGGCCGTGCAATAGCGGTTCGGGACACCGGGCCGGGAGGGGCGCGCGGGGTCGTCCGGGAGGTCACTCGCCGGACCCCTCGTCGCCGTCGTCGCCCGACCGTCGGATCCCCTCCGCAGAACCGCCCCCGGCGGCCGTGCGCTCCGCGCCGCCCGCGTCCTTCGCCCGGACGCCGATCCCCAGCACGCGGATCTTGTGGCGGAGGGTGTTCCGGGCCATTCCCAGGGCTTGCGCAGCACGGGTCCGGTTGCCGTGAAAGCGGCGCAGCGCCTCCTCGATGCGCCTGCGCTCCTCGGCCGGGGTGCCATAAAAGGTGTACCGCCCGGTCGGGCGCGGTTGGGCGGGCTCCGGCGTTTCCCGAGCCGGAGAACGAACGCTCTCCGGCAGGTGCCGGAGCCGGATCCTCGTGTCGTCGCAGGCAAGGACGGCGGCCTCGACCGTGTGGGCGAGCTCGCGAACGTTGCCGGGCCAGGTGTGCGCGTGCAAACGGGCGAGGGCGGCGGGATCGAAACCGCGCACGGGCCGGTCGTAGCGGCGGGAGTAGTGCTCCAGGAAGTGCGCGAGCAGGAAATCCAGATCGCCTTCTCGTTCCCGCAAGGCGGGGAGCCGGAAGGATAGGACCAGCAGGCGATGGTAGAGGTCGCGCCGGAACCGGCGCTCGAGGACGCTCCTTTCGAGGTCGACCCCCGCCGCCGCAATCACGCGCACATCGACCCGCACCACCCGCTCCGAACCCAGGCGACGGATCTCTCCATCTTCAAGTGCTGTAAGAAGTTTGGCCTGGAGCGCCAGGGGCAGGTCGGCCACCTCGTCGAGGAAGAGCGTTCCGCCGTGAGCCTGCTCGAAGAGGCCGCGTCGCGCCTCGTATGCGCCGGTGAACGCCCCTCGCGTGTGCCCGAAGAACTCGGCCTCGAACAGCGTTTCCGGAACGCCGGCGCAGTTGACGGCCACGAAGGGGCGCCTGGCGCGACGAGATGCCGCGTGGATCGCGCGGGCGAGCAACCCCTTGCCGGTGCCGCTCTCGCCGGTGAGCAGCACCGGCGCATCTACCTGCGCCGCGCGTCTGCCGAACGCCCGGATCGCCTCGGCGGCCCGGCTCACGCCGAGGATTGAAGTAAATTCCGGCATTCTCGCTCGCCACGGTTGCGCGCTCGAGTCTGTTCCGTCGGGGCGGGCGGTGCCATGGTCGGATGCGTCCCGGGCCGTGACAGGGTGGTCTTGCGGCCATCCGCCCGTTAACTTGCATTGTTATCCGTCACAAGCTCCCGCGGGAGCGCGGGTGCCCCAACGATCCTGGAAGGTGTCGAATGACCAGAGATCCAAAGGAGGAGCTCGTCGGCGGCGCACCGGCGCCGGCGACCGGTGGAGCCGGTGGCACGTTCTTCGGCCACCCACGCGGCCTGGCCACGCTGTTCTTCACCGAGATGTGGGAGCGGTTCTCGTTCTACGGGATCCGTCCCCTGCTGATCCTGTTCATGGCGGCGTCGGTCATGAACGGCGGCTTCGGTTTCGAGCGGGACCAGGCGTCTGCGATCGTCGGCATCTACGCGGCGTCGGTCTACCTCTCGTCGCTGCCCGGCGGCTGGGTCGCCGACCGCCTGCTGGGGCTGCGCAGGGCGATCCTCTGGGGTGGCGTCCTGATCGCGGGGGGGCACCTCTCGATCGGGGTGTCGGCCTTCGCGCGCGGCCCGGTCCCGTTCTTCCTCGGGTTGACCCTCATCGTCCTCGGCACGGGTCTCCTCAAGCCCAACATCTCCGCGATCGTCGGGGACCTCTACCCCGAGGGCGGCGCGCGGCGCGACGCCGGCTTCTCCATCTTCTACATGGGGATCAACATCGGCGCGTTCCTGGGGATGCTCGTCGCCGGGTACCTGGGCGAGAAGGTCGGCTGGCACTGGGGCTTCGGCGTCGCGGGTCTCGGGATGCTCGCGGGGCTCATCGTGTACATCACGACGGCCGGTCGCACGCTCGGCGACATCGGGCTCGAGCCCTCGCGTCACCCCGACCCCGAGGTGCAGGCCCGCCAGCAGCGCAACGGCTGGCGCGCGGTCTGGGCCGGGCTCGCCATCCTCGCGGTCGTGTTCCTCCTCGCCGCCACCGGCGTCATCACCATCGACGCTCAGGCGGTCGGCCGTTCGATGACGTACGTGATCGTCGGCTCCGCCGCCGCCTACTTCGCCTTCATCTTCCTGTTCGGCGGCCTGAACAGCGACGAGAAGAAGCGCGTCCTCGTAATCGCCGTGTTGTTCCTCGCCGCGGCCGTCTTCTGGTCCGCGTTCGAGCAGGCGCCGACGTCGCTGAACCTGTTCGCCGCCGACTTCACCGACCGCACCGTCGGCGGCTTCGAGATCCCGGCCACCTGGTTCCAGCCGGTGAACTCGGCCTTCATCATCCTCCTCGCTCCGGTCTTCGCGGCGCTGTGGGTCGCGCTCGGCAAACGCGGGATCGACCCGTCCAGCCCGACCAAGTTCGCCGCGGGGCTGGCGTTCGCCGGCGTCGGGTTCGCGCTCATGATCGCCGCCGCGAACATCGTCGTCTCCGGCGGCCCGGGGACGCTGGTCTCGCCCTTCTGGCTCATCGCCAGCTACTTCTTCCAGACCGTCGGCGAGCTCTGCCTCAGCCCCGTCGGCCTCTCGTCCATGACCAAGCTCTCACCCCGCAAGTACGTGGGGCAGATGATGGGGATCTGGTTCATGGCCTCGGCGCTGGGCAACCTGATCGCCGGGCTGGTCGGCGGCCACGTCGACCCGGAGAAGCTGGAGCAGATGCCGCGCCTCTTCACGAGCACGACGGCATCTCTCTTCATCGCGGCCGCGATCCTGGCCGCGCTGGTCGTGCCGATCCGCCGCATGATGGCGCGCACGGGCGACGCGGCGATGGCGGAGGCGGGAAGCGCGTAAGCGCGACGCCGCGGTCTCCGTGCGCCCGCGGCCCGGGCCGAATCCGCTCCACGGCCCCGGCCGCGAGCCGCCCCGATGGCGGCGGCGCACGGAGTCGCGATCCCCGAGGCAAACCCGCAGCGCCCTCCCACGCCGCTCGGCGTGGGAGGGCGCGCGTCTTTCACCCTGCCGTCGCTCCGCCCAAGCGTTCAGATCGACCGGGCCCGCGGACGAGGACGCCGCCGT
Organism: Gemmatimonadota bacterium; assembly: GCA_047459275.1. Classification (GTDB taxonomy): domain Bacteria; phylum Gemmatimonadota; class Gemmatimonadetes; order Longimicrobiales; family RSA9; genus CALBZE01. Next base: position 6,219 of record VSDC01000030.1, on the reverse strand, counting down.
TCCACCCCCGGTCGACATTCCCCGACGAAATGAAAACGGAGCCGGGTGGCCCCGGCTCCGTTCCCTGCTCGGGCGTCCGAGCGGCTGACGCCGCGGACGAGCGTTAGTTCCAGTTCGGATTGTTGAAGATCTCCGCCTGCGGGATGTCCCAGCAGTTGAACTCGCGCACCGGCCCGAGCCCGGACTTGTAGTAGTTGTCGCCCGGCGGGATGATGTACGGCACGTGGTTGGGGTTGCGCCGCCAATCCGCGAGACGCTTCCCCTCGAGCCAGAAGTCCCGCGTCTTCTGCTCCATCAACTCGCTCATCAGGACGTCCATGTCCGTCGTCGGGGCCAGGTCGGGCTGGTTCCCCGCCGCGCGCCGCTCGTTGATGAAAGCCAGCATCTCGGCCGGGTCGCCCTTCGCTTCCACCTCGATGTACCGGGCCTCCAGACCCGAGGCGAAGCGCTCGTTGTCGCCGTAGCCCTTGTACTTGTCCTGACGGTAGAAGCGTAGCTGGCCGTCCTGGGCGGGGCGACCCATGTCCACGTAGCTGATACGCGGATCACCCGCGTCCGCCATGGCACGGAACTCCGGCCCGACCACCAGCGAGATCCGCGCATCCGAGAACGCCCAGACGTAGTTGCCCAGCGCCCGGTTGGCCGGGTCGTCCAGGTGCCACAGTTCGTACACGAAGTCGTCCGGCACCACCGCGGCCGCGGCCGCGGCTTCCGCCTTGCGACCCGCCTGCAGGTGCGCGCGCGCGATCCCGACCTGCGCGGCCATGTAGATCGCGTTGCCATCGGCGCCGCCGACCGCCTGCGCGACCTGCTGCGCCTTCTGCAGGTCGACGATCGCCGAGTCCAGCAGCTGCACCGTCGTCATGGGGCCGCGCGGCTCGGTGAAGCTCGCCGCGATCGTGCCCTGGCAGAAGTTCTCCGCCATGAGCAGGATGGAAAACCCGGACACGAACCAGGTCCGCGCCAGGTGGATCGTGTTCCCGGCCGGCTCGATCTTCGCGGCCACATCGCGGGCGAATTGGATGCTGCGGTGCACCTGGCCCCAAATGTGGTTGAGGTGCGTGTTCCCGCCCTGAATGTCACGACGGCCCACGGAGTTGCGCGTCGGGAACGTGTCGCCGACCCGCGCCTCGTTCGTGAACCACGCGACGTAGACCGGGAAACCGCCGCCGCCGTCCCCGCTGCCGCCCCACATCGTGATGAAGTTCTGATAGACGGACTGCGCGAGCATCGGCCCGTCGCGCTCGGGGTCGATCGCTTCGGCCTCGAGCACGTTCGGATTGGGCACGTCGACGAAGTCGTCGCACCCGCTCGCGCCGACCGCGAGCCCGAGCACGAGCAGCAGTGCGACGGCCCTGTGCTTGTATGCGTTCATATCGACCTCGCCTAGAACGTGAAGTTGAACCGGACCGTCCACCGCCGCGGCTGCGGCACCGTCAGGAACTGCCCCGTTTCCGGGTCGAGACCCGTGAAATCGGTCCACGTGTGCAGGTTCCGCATCGACACGCCGATCGTCGCACCGCGGGCCCGGAAGTAGTCCTGCACCAGCCACGACGGCAGGTCGTAGCTCAGCGAGATCTCACGCAGGCGCACGAAGCCACCGTCCTGGGCATAGCCGCCGTCCACGTTGTTGCGGTTGAGCTCGCGGCCGTCCAGCGTGTAGAACGGGCCGAACCGGCTCAGGTACTCCCGCCATGCGGCCTCGGTCGGGTCTCCGTTGGCGTCCGTGCCGAACGCAGCCGCGCCGCGCACCGCCGCCTCGCCCTGACCGAACTGACGGTCACGGAACTCGTTCGTCCCGTCGAAGACGACCACGTCGCCACGCGCATCGAACTGCGTGTAGAACGTCAGGTTCTGGAACAGGCGGAGCGTAGCGTTCCAGCCCGCCTCCCAGCCGGGGTAGTTCGTCGAGTTCCCGATCAGCTGCAGCGAGTCGGAGACCGTGACGCGCTTGTTCTCGACGTCGATCTCCAGGATCTCGTAGTCCCAATAACCCGTGAGCGGGTAGCCGACCTTCAGCGTCGCCGACTCCGGCACGCCGCCCAGGTCCAGGATCTTGTTGTTCAGCGTGTTCAGGAACCCGCGGACATCGAGCGTCACGTTCTCACGCGTGATGAGACGCGCGTTCGCCGCGAGCTCGATCCCCCAGTTCCGCATGGACCCGATGTTCACCGACGGACCGGAAGCGCCGAGCGACGGCGGGACCGGCTGCGTCAGGATCTGGTCGACCAGGTCCTTGCGGAAGTAAGTGAACTCGATGCCGAGCCGGTCGTTCAACAGACCCGCGTCGAAGCCCAGCTCGATCTCCTTGCTCTTCTCCGCCCGGAGCTCCGGATTCCCCGTCACACCCGGGCGCACGCCGACCGCGATCTGCGTCTCCGAGATCTGGTTCGTCGACGGCGAGTACGTCGAACGCGCACCGCCGGACGGCTGCCGGCCCGCGACGCCGTACGCGGCGCGCAGCCTGAGCGTCGAGAGCGCGCCCTCCGGCAGGAAGCCGGTCATCGACTGGAAGAACGGCTCGTCGGAGATGACGTACGCCAGGCTCGCGCTCGGGCTGATGAACGGCTTCGATTCGATACCGAACGCGTCCGCCTGGTCGCGGCGAACGCCCGCCTTCAGGAAAATGCGGTCGTTCCACCCGAAGGTCACCTGCGTCATCACGCCGATCTCGCGGTCCTCGCCGCTCGACTGGCCACCGCTCAGCAGCTCGGCCGCCGCGTTGACGCTGCGCACGTCGTTGTTCACCAGGCCGCGGCCGGTCACGCTCATGCCGTCCGTACGACGCGCGATCGCCTGCGCACCGAACGACAGGTCGACGTGCAGCGCCTCCGTGATGGACTGCGAGACGTTGCCGCGGTACTCCATCGTGTACCGGTCGTCGACGTTACGCGACTCCATGATCTGGCCGGTGTTCCTCCCCGCGTCGTCCCACCAACCCTGGTCGTTCTTCGCCCAGAGCTGGTAGGCCTCGCTCCTGGCCAGGTCGGCGCCGACCATCACGCGGTTCGAGAACCACTGGAACGGCGAGTAGTTCACCGCGAACCGCGGCTGGATGCGCATCGTCTTGTCGACCGTCTGGATCGAGCTGATCGCCAGCGCCTGACGGTTCGACGCGTACCACCCGTCCTTCGGCGAGCCCACCGTGCGCGGGTCGCCGAGGAAGGCGCCGCCGAGGTAGCCGTAGATGTTGTTGTCGTTGTGCGGCAGCTGCGTCCGCGTGCGGCTCAGGCCGAAGCCGACTTCGATGCGCAGGTTCTCGCGCGGCATGAAGTCGAAGTTGGCGCGCGAGCTGACGTGGCCGTACTCGTTGTTCGGCAGCGTGCCGTCGTCGTCGTCCGCGCCGAGGTGGAAGTACACGCCGTAGTTCTGCCCGCCGCCGTTCAGCTGGTAGCTGAGGTTGCGGTACCGCCCATCGCGGAACGGCTTCTCACGCAGCAGAGGGTTGTCCCTCAGGATCGTCCCCTCCGGCACGTCCACGCACGCCGGGAACGCCGTCGGGTTCGCCTTCGCCGCCGCCGTGCAGACCGCCCAGTTGTCGTACGGCGTGAAGTTCGGGTCGGCCTCGCCGTACTCCGCGACGATCGTCTGCACGAAGCCGCTGCCGGCCCGCCCCTTCTTCGTGATGATGTTGATCACGCCGGCCGCCGCGTCCGAACCGTAGAGCGTGGCCGCCGCCGGGCCCTTCACGATCTCGATGCTCTCGATCTCCTCGACCTTGATGTCGTTGAGCGCCGAGGCCGTCTGCCCGCCGACGAGGTTCAGCCGGTTGCCCGAGTCCATGCGGACCCCGTCGATGAGGACCAGCGGATTGCTGGAGCCGGTCATCGACGCGATCCCGCGGATGCGGATCGTCTGCGACGTGCCGGTCGAGCCCGAGCCGGACCGCAGCATGACGCCGGGCGTCCGCGCCTGGAGCAGGTTCGCCACCGACGTTATCGGCGCGACCTTGGTGATCTCGGCCGCCTGCACCGTCGCGACGACAGCGCCCTGGGCCCGGCGATCCTGGCGGCCCGCCGTGCCCGTGACCAGCACCTCGTCGAGCACGACCGCACGCTGGACGATCACGAAGTTCAGCGTGATAGTACCGGGGCGCAGCTGGATCGTCTCCTGCGCATCCGCGTACCCGATCGACGTGACGTGGACCGTCACCGGCTGGCCGGCCACCCGCTCGGCGGGGATCTCGAAGTGGTAGCGACCGTCCACGTTGGTCACCCGCTCCAAGTTGAGCGCGGGGATGCGGACGATTGCGCCACTGACCGGGGCTTGCGCGTCGCTCCTGACGACGCCCGTCAGAATCGTCTTCTCTTGCGAGAACGCGATCCCGGGCATCAGGCCGACTGCGAGCACGACCGCAAGCAGTGACTGTCGGGCCATAGCGCCTCCTGATGCGGGGGGATTGAAGTGCCGCGGGGTTCCACAGGGATGCCATCCCGCGGCGGGAACATTATCCGGTCAGGGGGGGGGTACAGTCCCCAAATAGTCGCGCTACTGGTGCGGGAATGGTGTCCACAATATACAATGCACCACCGCCCGACGCAAGGGATTCCCGTACACCACCCCCGCCGACTCCGCCGACCCCCCACGCCGGGAGGAGACCGTGGTCGCACTCCGCCTCCTGATCCTCGGACTGACGCTGGCCGCCGTGGCCGCCGGACCGCTCACGGCACAAACGATCCGCGGCGTCGTGGTGGACGCCGCGACGCGGGGCCCCGTGGTCGGCGCCGTGGTCGAGCTGCTCTCGGCGTCCGGCCGCGATCTGGCCCGCGCGACGACGGACGAGCTCGGTCGGTTCGCGATCGCGGCGCCCCGGGCGGACACCTACGGGCTGCGGGTCAGGCACCCGGCGTTCCTCGAGTTCGTGGCGGACAGCGTCACCGTGGGCACGAGCGACGTCGCATGGATCGAACTCAGGCTGGGCCAGGCGACGATCCCGCTCGAGCCAGTGGTCGTCAGCGTGCGGCGCGCGCCGCACCTGGCGGAGTTCGAGGAGCGCCGCGCCATCGGCCACGGGTATTTCATGACCCGCGACGACATCCGGTCCAGGGGCGCCGGGCGAATGAGCGAACTGATGTCCAACATCCCCGGCGTGACGTTCCGCAGGGCCGGGCCGTCGGGCTCGATGCTGCTGATGCGCAACGCCGGCGGGGTCTGCCAGCCGGCGATCTGGCTGGACGGCGTCGAGATCCGGCAGTTCCCCGGCAGCACCGTGGACGACGTGATCCACCCGAACACCCTGGACGGCATCGAGGTCTACACGTCTCACGCGTCGGCGCCCACGCGGTACGTGACGGGTCCGTGCGGCGTCGTCCTCTTCTGGACGAGGCGCGGCTCCGGCCTCGAAGGCCGGCCGTGGCAGTGGAAGAAGTTCCTTGCGGGCGCGGGCGCGGCTCTTATCCTTGTCCTCCTGATCCGGTGACCGCCGCCGGCGCCGGCGGCGGTCGGAACGTGGGCGCTACGAATGGAGTGAGCTCATGAGGAAGGGTATCATCGCCGGCATGGCGGCATTCGGCATCGCGCTGGCGTCGGGCGCCTGCGGCGTCATGGAGCCGGACGACCTCCTGGGCACTTTCGAGTGGAGTGAGCTGGAGGGCGCCGAGGTCGAGGAGGGCACGGACGCGATGACCGTGGGCCGCACCATTTGGTTCGTCGGCCAGTTCGCCACGCCGACCGCGTGCTACCAGCTCGTCCCGGAGGTCTCGAAGAGCGGCTCGCTCCTGACGCTGACCGTGCTGGCGGAGCGCGCGAGGTCGTCGACGACGTGTGAGCAGCGGGCCGGCGCGTACCGGTACGAGGGAACGGCCCAGCTGCCCGATGGGGTGCAGGAGTTCCGCATCGTCCATCAGATCTCGGACGGGGAGTCGAAGGAATTCAGATACCCCCTGACGGCGAGCTGACGTCTCGCCGTCTGCGACGTCGCATCCGGACCCGAGGGGCGCGGCGGGATCCGGACGCGGCGGATCCCCAGCGCAGGGCTCTCGCCCATGGCGGGCGGGGCCTTTTTCGTTTGCCGGCTCGATCATTGCATTCGCCCTCCGCCGGCGTTTCGGCCGGCGCCGGGTCGATCGCCGGACCTCGTCCGATTTCCCGGCCCGTTTCGCGCTTCACCCCGAGCGCCGCAGTCGGCCGAACGGCGGAACCGAACCCTGCCCAGGGAGAGCTCCATGCGCAAACTCGCCACGCTCAAGCGCCTCTTCGACGACCGCGCTCTCTACTGCC
>VSDC01000438.1:0-2398 GCA_047459275.1 Gemmatimonadota bacterium | reverse complement strand
GCTACCGTGAGCCGGAGACGACGCGCCGGAGCCACGCTCTCGTGAATCGGATGCGTCGAGAGGGCGAGGCCGGTGGATAAAGTGCGGGGCGGCGGCATGAGCCGCCGCCCCGCCGTCGCGGCGCCCACCGATCCGACCGCGCGTCACCGGTCCCCGCCCGCCGTCACCTCCGACGGACGCCGGAAGCGCTCGAACCAGCTCCGCAGGTAGAGCTGCGTGCGCATGAAGTTCGACGGCCGCGACGTCGTGCCGTGCCACTCGTCCTTGAAGCGGATCATCGCGGTCGGCACCTTCCGCATCTTCAGCGCCTGGTAGAACTCCTCCGTCTGCGAAATCGGCGTCCGGAGGTCGTTCTCCCCCGTCATCAGCAGCGTCGGCGTCTTCACGTTGCCGACGTACATGAGCGGCGAGCGGCGCAGATGCTCGCTCGGGTCCTCCCACGGGAACTTCTCGAAGTTGTAGTACCAGCTCGGCCCGTCCGTCGTCCCGACGAAGCTGAGCCAGTTCGTGACCGGGCAGTTCGCCGACGCCGCCGCGAACCGGTCCGTGTGCCCCACGATCCACGCGGTGAGCACACCGCCGCCCGAGCAGCCGTAGACGAACATGTTCTGCTCGTCGATGTACCCCTTCGCGATCACCGCGTCGACCCCCGCCATGAGGTCGTGGAAGTCGTCCCCCGGATAGGCGTTCTTGATCGCGTTGCCGAACGCGCTCCCGTACCCCGAGCTCCCCCGCGGGTTGGTGTACAGCACCACGTAGCCGTTCGCCGCGTGCTCCTGCCACCCGAAGTTGAAGCCGACGTTGTACATGGAGTGCGGCCCGCCGTGGATCGAGAGTATGAGCGGGTACTTCTTCGACGGGTCGAACTGCGGCGGCTTCACGATCCACCCCTGGATCCGCAGCCCGTCAAACGACTCGTACCAGATCTCCTCCACCTCGCCCAGCGTCACGCCCGCCAGGACGTCGTCGTTCACGGCGGTCAGCCGCCGGATGTCGTGCGGGCGACGGAGGTCGAAGGCGACGACGTCGCCGGGCTCGTGCGGCGCGGTGCGCACGCCGACGGCGCGCCCGTTCCGCCCGATGTCCGTGACGGTCAGCACGTGCTGGCCCCGCGTCACCGGCCGGACCCGGCCGTCCACCGAGGCGAAGTACAGGTTCTTCGTCCCCTTCATCGCCGCGTTGAAGTAGACGCCGCTCCCGTCCGGCGCCCAGGTGACGTTCTCCGGCGCGCTACCCATCTCCTCGGCGATCATGCGGGGATTCGAGCCGTCGATCCCCATGATGTAGAGCTTCGCCTCGACGTACGTGTCGTCGGTCCAGTCGTAGCCGATGTAGGCGACGAGGCGCCCGTCGGGCGAGACGACCGGCGAGCGGTCCGGCCCCTTCCGCGTCGTGAGTTGACGGATCGCGCCCGTCTCCACGTTCACCGCGTAGATCTCCGACTCGCGCCACGCGTACTCGGCCTCGGGGATCCGCAGCGACGTGAAGAGGATCTCCTTCCCGTCCGGCGTCCATTCCACGCCGTTGTGATCCCAGTCGCCGCTCGTGAGCTGGCGCGGCGTGCCGCCCTCGGCCGGGACGATGAAAATGTGGCGGTACCCTTCCCTGGTGAATCCGACCCGATCCTGCCGATAGTCGAGCCGCGTGATGATGAGCGGGTTTTCCGTCCACCGCGCACCCTCGGGACGCGCGGGCAACGGGATCGGCCACCGCTCCGGCGCCGGGACCAGCATCGTGAACGCGATCCACTTCCCGTCGGGCGACCACGCGATGTCCGACGGCGACTCGTCGAGCCGCGTGATCTGCGTGACCGCGCCCTCCGCGTCCATCCACCGCACGAAGATCTGCGACCCGCGCGGCTCGCCCCGGGCGATGAACGCGATCCGCGTCCCATCCGGCGACCACCGCGCCGAAGAACCGTCGATCAGCTTCCTCTGCTTGGAGCCGTCCGCGTTCATGATCCAGAGCGACGACTCCCAGCGGTCGTTGACCTTGTCGACCCACCCGCGCGTGAAGACGATCTGCCGCCCATCGGGCGAGAGGCGCGGATCGGAGACCCGCTCCCAGTCGAGATACATGTCGAGGGTTAGAGTCCGGATCGACTCCTGGGCCGCTGCCGATTGCGCAACCAACAACGTGAGTACGATCGCGCGGCCGAGCGTACGTAGACTCATAGACTCCTCCGGTCCGGTGGGATGGATGTCTGCGGCCGGTTTCGAGTCGAATGCGGCGACTTTTGTGGATGTGACGCAGGATGGGCCCCGGCGGAGGGCGCTGTCAAGCAGCCGGCTCTGCCGAGGCCACGTCCGGATCGATCCCCTCGATGTCGCGGAAGACCTGCAACGCGAAGGAGACCCGCCCGAAGGGCGCGCTCACCTGGATCCCCTGCACGTAGGGC
>VSDC01000029.1:0-11711 GCA_047459275.1 Gemmatimonadota bacterium | reverse complement strand
CGATTCCCTCGGCGGTGATTCGATGTGAGATCAGCGGGAGCGGCGGCGGCGGTGCGTCTTCCGTGAACCGGATCGCATCCCGGAGGGCGGCAAGCCCTTCCTCGGCGTCCGCCTCGCTCCGGGCGTACACCGTCGCGAGCGGCTCGCCCCGGTCCACGACCACGCCCGGCTTCGCCGTGATGTGGAACCCGACGCCAGGGTGGATCCGGTCGTCCAGCCGGGTTCGGCCCGCGCCGAGCGCGACCGCCGCCCACCCGATCCGGCGAGCGTGGACCTCCGCGACGTACCCAGCGGTCGGCGCCTCGAAGACGCGTCGAACCGGCGCCTGGGGCAGGAGCGCCGGGTCCTCCATGACGGCGGGGTTTCCGCCCTGCGCTTCGATGAGCCGGGCCATGAACTCGGCCGCCCGGCCGTCATCCAGCGCCGCCTCGGCGGCGCGGCGACCCGCCTCAGGGGTTTCCGCCGCCCCCCCCAGCGCCAGCATCTCCCCCGCCAGCGCGACCGTCACCTCCCTCAGGTCCCCCGGGCCACCTCCCCGGAGCGCCTGGATCGCCTCCTCCATCTCCAACGCATTCCCCACCGCGTAGCCGAGCGGGCGATCCATCGCCGTGATCAACGCGACCACCTCCCGGCCGTGGCGGCGCCCGATCTCGATCATCGTCCGGGCGAGCTCCACCGCGCGATCGAATTCGGGAAGGAATGCTCCGCTGCCGCGCTTCACGTCCAGCACCAGCGCATCGATCCCCTCCGCCAGCTTCTTGCTCATGATGCTGGACGCGATGAGCGGGATCGACTCCACCGTCCCCGTCACGTCCCGCAGGGCGTAGAGGCGACGGTCGAGGGGGGCGATCTCCTCCGTCTGTCCGATCATCGCGCACCCCAGGCTCCGGAGCTGCGCCCGGTACTCGCTCAACGTCAGGTTCGTGCGGAACCCCGGGATCGTCTCCAGCTTGTCGAGCGTCCCGCCCGTGTGCCCCAACCCGCGCCCGCTCATCATCGGCACCGGCACGCCGAGGGATGCGACGAGGGGCGCGAGGATGAGAGAGACCTTGTCTCCGACGCCGCCCGTCGAATGCTTGTCGACCTTCACGCCGTCCACGTCGTCGAGACGGACGACGGCGCCCGAATGGAGCATGACGTCGACGAGCGCGCTCAGCTCCGCCGGCGACATGCCGCGGAAGTAGACGGCCATGAGGAAGGCCGCCATCTGATAGTCGGGGAGTCGGTCCTCGGCGTAGGCGCGAAAGAACTCCTCGATCTCGGCGGGAGTCAGCTCCTCGCCGTCCCGTTTCTTCTGAATCAGTCTGTAAGCGATCATGCCAAGTCGTCTGAATCCGGCGGGGCGTCCGGTGGCGCAGGAGCGGGCTTGAGCACGCGCTTGCGACGTCGGACCGAGCCCCAGACCCGGATGATGTCCGCCATCCAGTCGTAGATCGTGCGCTGCGAGGCGATGAGCCGCTCGATCCGCTCCCGACGCTCCTCGAGGGGGAGCGTCAGGGCATCGCGGATCCGCCGGGCGAACGCCTCCGGATCGTACGGGTTGACCTCCAGGTACCCGTCCAGATCCTCCGCCGCTCCGGTGAAGCGCGAGAGGAGAAGCACGCCGGGCCTGTCCACCTGGCTCGCGGCGAACTCCTTGGCGACCAGGTTCATCCCGTCCTGGAGCGAGCTCACGATGCACAGATCGGCGGCCCGGTACAAGGCCGCGAGCCGGTCGGTCGAGAGCGACCGTTTGATCAGGTGGACCGGACGCCACCGGCGCGTGCCGTAACGGTCGTTGATCTGCCAGACCAGCCGCTCGACCTTGTGCGTGAGCTCGTCGTACGCGTCGATGTCCGTCCGGGATGGGACCGCGACCTGGACGAAGGTGAATCGCTCACGGAACTCCGGGTATCGTTCCCAGAGGAGGTCGAGCGCCTTCAACCGCTCGGGCAGCCCCTTTGAGTAGTCCATCCGGTCGACGCCAACCCCGAGCTGCCCGTTCTCGAGCACGTAGCGCGCGCGCAGCCGCTCGGCATGGGCGGCCGTCTCGGCCGCGGCGGCGGCGCGACGGAACGCCTCCACGTCGATCGCGATCGGGAAGGCGCGGACCAGGCACCGGTGCCCGTCATACGTCGCCGTCCGTGTCTCCCAGTCGACGTCGGCGCCCAGGATCTCCTCGGCGCAATGCAGGAAATGATTGGCGAACGAGGGAACCTGGAACCCGAGCAGATCGTTCGCGAGGAGCCCCTCGAGGAGATCCGCCGCCTGGGGCGCGACGCGGAAGATGTCGAGCGGCGGCCACGGGATGTGCCAGAAGTGCGCGAGGGAGAGGTCCGGCCGCCTGTCGCGCACGAACCGAGGCGCCAGGGCGAGGTGGTAGTCGTGGAACCAGACGGCCGCCGGCACGCCCCGGGTCTCGTCCAGCACCGCCTCCGCGAAACGCCGGTTGACGCGACGGTACCGCTCCCAGTGGCGCTCCCGGAGCCGTGTCAGCCCCGGGCGCAGGTGACAGAGCGGCCAGAGGAACTGGTTCGAGAACCCGAGATAGTAGCCGTTCACGTCGCGCCGATCGAGCCAGAGCCGGCGCAACGTGTAGCGCGGTTGCTCGGGCGGAACCCGGACCCGGTCGTGGGCGTCGACGACGACGGCGTCCGCATCCCCGCTCCCCCAGGCGACCCATACGCCTCCGACCCCCTGGAGGAGCGGATCCAGCGCCGAGGTCACGCCGCCCGCGGGCCGGCGGACCTCGATGTCGCCCACGTCCTCGGACCAGCGATGCTCGTACGGCTCGCGGTTGCTGACCACGACGAAGCGCTCCTCGGGGAACGCCTCCCGGAAGAGCCGCCTCACGTCCTTGGCACCCAGCCGAGCCCTTGCGGGGAGCGCGGGACGTTCCATCGGCTCAGAAACTGAACCGGCGACGGGTCGCTCCCAGGGCGGAGCGGACGTCGCCTTTCCAATCGTCCCAGCGCTCGCCCAGTCCATCCGTCGCGCCGGACACCGCACGCATGATCCGGCGCCTCATCCGCCGCCCGCTCTGCGGCGCCGTGAGAAGCGCGAGCCCGCCGCCGACCACGAGACCGAAGACGAGCCCGACCAAGAAATTGAACGTCCGTGAGTTGTCCTGATACCGCATTGCCGTCGCTCCGGGTAGGGATGGGTTTTCGCCCCCGCGAGCAAGGGGCGTGCCCGGCGCGAGCCAGCAAACTTTTTCGCAGATCGGTCCGTCGTTGCCCGGTCTCCGAGTGCGGAGCCTGGCGCGAACCGGCATTGCCGAGCCCGCGAGAGATCTTCAAATTGCGGGATCACGGCGCCTGGTTCAAGGCCCGACGAGCGCCTTTTCGCTCGGATCCACCGCGGCATGGCACCTGACGTGCAGAAGGCCGGCGGCGGATGCCCGCAGGACCGGTACCGGTCCTCCTCAGAGAGGTGCGGATGGACCAACGGACCGTGCTGCTCGTCGAGGACAACGAAGACAACCGAATCGTGTATGCGACGATCCTGAGCTACTCGGGATTCCGCGTACACGAGGCGTGCAACGGCGAGGAAGGCATCCGGCTTGCCCGTGAGACCCGGCCCGACGCGATCCTGATGGACATCTCGATCCCCATCATCGACGGATGGACGGCCACCGAGATGCTCAAGAAGGATCCGGAAACCGCGCACATCCCCATCATCGCCCTGACCGCACACGCGCTTGCAGCGGATCGCGAGAAGGCGCCCGCCCTCGGGTGTGCCGGGTACCTGTCGAAGCCGTGCGAGCCACGCACGGTGATCGCCGAGGTCGAACGGGTGATCGGAGAGCGCGCGACCCAGACGAACTAGGCCATGAAGTCGGTGGCCCGGACCGAGTCCCGCGCTCAACCCGGACGCATCCTGGTCGTCGACGACAATCTCGACAACCTGGAGGTCCTCGCGACGCGGCTCCGGTTCCGCGGCTACACCGTCGACACCGCGACATCGGGCGAGGAGGCGCTCGCCCGCGTCGCCGAGGATCCGCCCGACCTCATCCTCCTCGACGTCATGATGCCGGGGCTCGACGGCTACGAGGTCGCCCGCCGCATCCGGGCGGACCCCAACCTCCCCTTCATCCCGATCATCCTGGTCACGGCCAGGGACTCGACGCAGGACAAGGTCGCGGGCCTGGATGCCGGCGCGGACGACTACCTGACGAAGCCGATCAACTACCCCGAGCTCGAGGCGCGGGTCAGGGCGATGCTGCGCATCAAGGATTTGCAGGGAGAGCTCGAGGAGAAGAACCGGGAGCTCGCACGCCTGAGCATCAGCGACGGCTTGACGGGACTCTACAATCATCGTCACATCAAGGAGGTCGTGCACGAGGAGTTCGAGCGCGCGAAGCGGACGCGAGAGCCGCTGTCCGTCGTGATGTTCGACCTCGATCACTTCAAGCGCGTCAACGACACCTACGGCCACCAGGTCGGTGACCGGGTGCTCCAGGAGATGGCGCGCATCCTCCGCAACACGGCGCGCGAGATCGACAAGCTCGGGCGCTACGGGGGCGAGGAGTTCATCGCGGTCCTACCGGACACCGGGATCGACGACGCGGTCACCTTCGCCGAGCGCGTGCGAGAACGGGTCGAGCGGCACCCGTTCGACGTCGGGCGGGGGCATCCGATCCACCTGACGGTCTCGGCCGGAGCGGCGACCTACCCGCACCCGGCGGTGTACAATCCGAAAACGCTGATCCATCGTGCCGACCAGGCGCTGTACGCGGCGAAGAACGCGGGACGCAACCGCGTCATGCGCTTCGAGAACGGCATGGCCTGACCGAGGCTTCCGGACCCGAAAGACCTGACCATCGACGGAGATGGAGGAGTGAGCGCAACGGACCTTGCGAACGCGGCTCGGCGCGCGGCCGAACTCCGGCACGTGCTGAACGAGGCGAGCTACCGGTATTACGTCCTCGACCGGCCCATGATGTCGGACGCGGAGTACGACCGCCTCTTCCGCGAGCTGAAAGAGCTCGAGGCAGCGCACCCGGAGCTGGTCACGCCCGATTCACCGACGCAGCGAATCGGTGCCGAGCCGGCTTCCCAGTTCGAGAAGGTCCGGCACCTCGCGCCGATGCTCTCCCTCGACAACGCCTTCGATTACGGCGAACTGCGGGCGTGGGAGGATCGGAACGCGCGCATCCTGAGCGAGGTGCGCGACGCAGGCTACGTCGCCGAGCTGAAGATCGACGGCGCCGCCGTCGCGCTCCTCTACGAGGACGGCGTCTTCGTCCGCGGCGCGACGCGCGGGAACGGCGTGATCGGAGAGGACGTGACGCGAAACCTGCGCACGATCCGGGAGATCCCGCTCCGTTTGCGCGACGGCGACGCGCCGGTCCCGAAGCGGGTCGAGATCCGCGGCGAGGTCTACATGTCGTACTCAGGCTTCTCCGCGCTGAACGAGCGGCGCGCCGCGGCGGGCGAGCCGACATTCGCCAATCCGCGCAACTCCGCGGCCGGCAGCCTGCGCCAGCTCGATCCGCGAATCACGGCGGAGCGCCCGCTCTCCTTCTTCGCCTATCAGATCCAGCTCGACCCCGATTCCCGCGACGAGCTCCCGGTCGAGACCCAGGAAGAAGTCCTCCGGCTCCTCGCGGCGTGGGGACTCCCAGTGAACCCGGAGCGCCGCGTCTGCCGCAACCTGGACGAGGTCATCGCCTACGCGGCATACGTCGAACAACAGCTCCGCGGCACGCTGGATTACGCGATCGATGGGCTCGTCGTCAAAGTCGCGCCGATCCGCCTCTGGCCCGAGCTCGGGATCGTCGGCGGCCGCGAGCCTCGCTGGGCCATCGCCTACAAGTTCGCGCCGGACCTGGCGACGACGAAGCTCCTCGCGATCGAGATCAACGTGGGCCGCACGGGCTCGCTGAACCCGTACGCGGTCCTGGAGCCGGTCGAGATCGCCGGCGCGACCGTGCGTCTCGCCACGCTCCACAACTTCGAAGATATCGCGCGCAAGGATCTGCGCGTCGGCGACACGGTCCTCGTCAAGCGCGCGGGCGAGGTGATCCCGCAGGTCGTCGGGCCGGTCACGGACCAGCGGACGGGCCTGGAGACGCCGTTCGTTCCGCCCGACCGCTGCCCCGTCTGCGGCACGCCGGTCGAGCGGCCCGCCGACGAGGTCATGCTCTACTGCCCGAACGGCTCCTGCCCGGCGCGGATCTACTGGGGGATCGTACACTTCGCGTCCCAGAGCGCCATGGACATCCGCGGCCTGGGCGAGCAGACCGTCCAGCTCCTCCTCGACCGCGGCCTGGTCCGGGACGTCGCCGACCTGTACTCGCTGCGCGTCGAGGACTTGCGCGAACTGGATGGTTTCGCCGACCTTTCCGCCCGTAACCTGGTCGACGCCATCCAGGCGTCGCGCGACCGACCGCTGCACCGGCTCCTCTTCGCACTGGGCGTGCGGCACGTGGGGATCGTGGCCGCGCAGCAGCTCGCTCGTCATTTCGGGACCATGGACGCGCTGCTCGAGGCCACCGCCGAGGCGTTCGCGGCCGTTCACGGGATCGGTCCGGCCACGGCCGGCGCGCTGGCCGCCTACCTCGCCGAGCCGAAGAACCGCGAGCTGATCGAGCGACTGCGCGCCGCCGGCGTCAACATGATCGAGCCCGTGGAGCGGGAGGCCACGCGCCCATTCTCGGGTCTGACCTTCGTGGTCACGGGAACGCTGCCGACACTCAGTCGTAAGGAGGTCACGGAGTTCATCGAACGCCGGGGCGGGCGCGTCGCGGGGAGCGTGTCGCGTTCGACGGACTACGTGGTCGTCGGGGAAAGCCCCGGATCGAAGCTGGACCGTGCCCGAGAGCTGGGTGTGCCGATCCTGAGCGAGGCCGAGTTGCTGGCGCTCGCACAGGCCCGCGAGGCCGAGACATCCGAGAGGAGCTGAACGTCATGAGCCAGAAGCCGACGGATCTGCCGGAAGTCGCGCTCCCTGCCGCGTCGCTGCACGCGATGCGGCGTGCCCTGGAAGCGGAACTCGGCCCTTCGGGCGCGGCCCGGGCCCTACAGAACGCCGGCCACGCGGCAGGCGACGCGCTCCATGCCATCCTGGCCGGAAACGGCGATGCATCCAGCCTTCCGGAATCGGAGTTCTGGAACCGCCTCAACGAGGTCTTCGCGCAACGCGGGTGGGGCCGGCTCCAATTCACGGCGCAGCATCCCGGGATCGGGGCTCTGGAGAGCAGCGACTGGGCGGAAGCGGACCCGAGTTCCGCGTCGCCGCACCCGTGTTGCCATTTCACGGCCGGGTTGCTCGCCAACGTCCTCGGCCGCACCGCGGGGCAGGACGTCGGCGTCCTCGAAGTCGAGTGCCGTTCCCGCGGCGACCTGCGCTGCCTCTTCTACTTCGGCGGCGCGGACGCGCTGCAAAGGGTTTACGCCGCGCTCCAGGAGGGTCGCTCCGCCGAGGCCGCTCTGGCGGAGCTCGCTTGAATGCCGCGCATCCTGGGCGTTGATTACGGGGAACGGCGCATCGGCCTCGCCGTGAGCGATGTCACGGGGACCATCGCCAGCCCGCTCCCCACGATCCTTCGGCGACGCGGCAAGCGGCCGCCGGTGGCGCGCGTCGCGGAGACCGCCCGGGAGCTCGGCGTCGAGCGCATCGTCGTAGGCCTTCCCCTCACCTCCGAAGGAGAAGAGGACGAGTGGACTCGCGAGGTCCGCGATTTCGGCGAGAAACTCGCCTCGAGGACCGGTTTGCCCGTCGACTACATCGACGAGCGGTTCACCTCCGCGCGCGCGGAGCGCACCCTTCGCGAGCTCGGGCTCAAGAGCTCGAAGCGGCGCGAGAAGGGCCTCGTTGACGCGACTGCGGCGGTCCTGATCCTGCAGGCTTATCTCGATCGGCGGACGAATGACTGAACCGTTGCACGTCCCTGGAAACCGCGTCGCCGCTCCCTCGCGGCAACGCACCATCAGGACGGCCCTGCCGCTCGCGCTGGTCGTGTCGCTCCTCGCCTCCGGGTGCGGCGGCGACGAATCGGGAGAGATCATCCGAGTGCGCGTTCCCAGGGGCGCAAGCTTCTCGGCCGTCACCGACTCGCTCGCGCAGAAGGAGATCATCCAGGCGCCGGGTCTTTTCCGAATCTACGCACGGCTCACGGGCGCCGACCGCAACATCAAGCCCGGGACGTACGGGTTCCGCAAAGGAACCGGCTGGAAGCGCGTGCTGGACGACCTCCACGCGGGTCGCGTGCTTCGGGCCCGTCTCGTGATCCCCGAGGGCTGGGACCTCCGCAAGATCGCGCCGCGTCTCGCCTCGTTGACGGGGCTCCCCGCGGACAGCATCCTGCGCGTCCTCGCGGACACCGCGAGCGCCACGCGCTACGGCGTTCCGGGCCCCACGCTCGAGGGGTACCTCTACCCGGCCACGTACATCTTCCCGGTCGACGGCTCCCTGGAACCCATACTGGAGCGGCTCACCTGGGAGTACAAGCGCCGGTGGACGCCGGCGCGCCGTGCCCGGGCCGACTCGCTCAAGATGAGCGAGCGCGAGATCGTGACCCTGGCATCGATCATCGAGAAGGAGGCCAGGGTACGGGACGAGATGCCGCTCATTTCGGCCGTCTACCACAACCGTCTGCGCATCGGCTATCCGCTCCAGGCCGATCCCACGGTGCAATACGCCCTGGGCGAGCACCAGACCCGGCTGCTCTACGCCCACATCGACAGTGTGGCGGATCACCCCTACAACACGTACCGCCGTCGCGGCCTCCCGCCGGGACCGATCGCCTCGCCCAGCGATATGGCGATCGACGCCGCGCTCTATCCGGCCAACGTCAAGTACCTCTACTTCGTCGCCCGGCCGGATGGACGTCACGTCTTCACGCACTCCCTCGCCGAGCACAACCGAGCAAAGGAGGCGATCCGCCGGGCCCGTCGCATCGGAGCCCGAGCGCCGATCGGCGCCTCGCAGCCGACGCAGGAGTGAGGAAGGCATGCGCTCCTTTGCCCTCGACCTCCGGCTGATCGTCATAACCGACCAGCGGATCGCCGCGCCGCGGGCCGTGGACGACGTGGTGCTCGCGGCCCTCGAGGCGGGGGCGCCCGCCATACAGCTCCGCGACAAGCATGCGACGGCCCGCGAGCTCTACGAGCAGGCCCTGCGCCTCAGGGCGCTGACGGCTCGCTTCGGCGCGCTCCTCTTCGTCAACGACCGCCTCGATGTCGCCCTCGCCGCCGGCGCGGACGGAGTGCATCTCGGACCGGACGACATCCCGATTGCTGCCGCGCGGCGTGCGGCGCCGCGGCCGTTCCTGATCGGCTTCTCGACCGACGACCCCGCCGAGGCCGCGCGCGCCGTCGCGGCCGGCGCCGATTACATCGGATGCGGCGCCGTGTTCGGCACCAGCTCCAAGGCCGACGTCGCCTCGGAGCGGATCGGGCCCGAGGGGGTGGCTGCGGTGGCCGGAGCCGTGGACGTGCCCGTCGTCGCCATCGGCGGGATCACGACCGAGAACATCCACCAGCTCGCGGACACCGGCGCGGCGGGCGTGGCGGTCATCGGCGCCGTCATGGCCGCGCCCGACCCGGCCCACGCCACGCGCCTGCTCCTCGAGTCCGGCCCCGCCGCACGACGAACCCCGCCGATGCCTGAAGAAGAAGGCGCCCGCGCGGGCTCGTGACGACCCGCGCGAGCGCCCCATGCACTTCTCTCCAAGCCAATCCGCCGACAGCCGAACCGACGGCGCCCGCTGCCCGCACCCGACACTCGGGAGCCGACGCGGCTGATGGTCGAAGCCGGCTCAATCCATGTCGTCCACCGATGCAGGCCCGGCCAGGGCACGCTCCAGCCGAACCTGGAGATCGTACTTCTTCAGCATCCGATGGATCGTCTTCCGGTCGATCCCGGCATGCCGCGCGGCCTCGGAGATGTTCCCGCCGTGGCGCGCGAGCAACGCCTCGAGGTACGCCCGCTCGAAGGCCTCGATCGCCTTCTCCTTCGCCTCGTGGAACGGCTGGTCGATGTCCACCGCGGGCGACGCCGGCGTCCCGAGCGACGACAACTTGTCCGGGAGATCCGCCGCCGTGATCTCCTGACCCGGGACCGCGAGCGACACGATCCGCTCCATGAGATTCTGCAGCTCCCGCACGTTCCCCGGCCAGGAATGCGCCATGAGCGCACGCATGGCGTCGGGCGAGAGACGCAGCGGCGTCGCGCCGTCGCGGCCGTACTTCTCGGCGTAGCGCCTGAGGAAGTGCTCCGCGAGGAGCGGGATGTCCTCCCGGCGCGCGCGAAGCGGCGGCACGCGGATCGGCACCACGTTCAACCGGAAGTACAGGTCGCGACGCAGCACCCCTTCCTCCACCGCTTCCTCGGGATCCCGGTTCGTCGCCGCGATCACCCGGATGTCGATCGGGATCTCGACCTCGCCTCCGACGCGACGGATCTTCCGTTCCTGGAGCACCCTGAGCAGCTTCGCCTGGAGCTCCAGATCCATCTCGCAGATCTCGTCCAGGAAGAACGTCCCGCCGGACGCCGCCTCCATCAGGCCGCGCTTCTGCGTCAGGGCGCCCGTGAACGCGCCCTTCTCGTGCCCGAACAGCTCCGATTCCAGCAGGTTCTCGGGGAAGGCAGCGCAGTTGACCGCCACGAACGGCTGCTCCGCCCTCGGGCTGTACTGGTGGATCGAACGCGCGATCAGCTCCTTTCCGGTCCCGCTCTCCCCGCTGATGAACACGCTCGCGTCCGTCGAGGCGACCCGCAGGACCAGCGCGAACACGCGCTGCATCGCCTCGCTCACGCCGATGATGTTCTCCAGGGAGTACCGCTCCCGCAGCTCGCCGCGCAGACGCTCGTTGTCGCGCGCCAGGCGGACCTGGTTCGCCGCGCGGCCCACCAGGATCTGGAGCTGCGTCGCGGTGAAGGGCTTGGGTATGTAATCGTACGCGCCGGCCCGAATCGCCTCGATGCTGGAATCGACTGTCGCGAAGCCCGTGATCATGATCACGAGCGTCTGTGGATCCAGCTGCCGGACCTCCCGCAATAGCTCCATCCCGTCCATGTCCGGGAGCATCAGATCGGCCAGCACGATGTCCGGACGGTGCCGACGGGCGAGCTCCAGGGCATCACGGCCCCGATATGCGGTCACTACCTGGTATCCCTCCTGCTCCAGCAGCCGGGAACAGCTCTTCACGAGCAGCTCCTCGTCGTCGACGAGCAGGATCGTGAGGGGTTCCGTCCGCGCAGACGATTCCATCGCGATTTCCCTTCCGGGCCCGGAGAATCCGTCACAGGGTGTACCCGGTGGTGTCCCAAGATACCGGGCGCAATACCTAATTGCAACCGATTTTTGAATTTGCGCGAATCGATCCGCCGAGGCAAAAAAAAAGCGACGAGCGTCGTCCCGGGTGTGTGGGGACGACGCTCGTGTGGAAGTCTGAGGCCGGCGGCGACGTACTCTCCCACCCGGTCGCCCGGGCAGTACCATCCGCGCTGCGGGGCTTAACGACCGTGTTCGGGATGGGAACGGGTGGTTCCCCCGCGCCATGGCCGCCGGCCACACGTCTCTTGGGTCTGGGGGTGCGGAGCTCTTGCGCTTTCTCTGGCGTCCTGGAGGCGGGACACGCCACTTGGGAGGCCTCCGTTGGCCTCTCCCGCTTGCCATTTGGGCTGGCCAAGCCTCACGGGCGATTAGTACGGCTCGGCTGAGCACGTCGCCGTGCTTACACCTGCCGCCTATCGACGTCCTCGTCTCGAACGGCCCTTCAGGG
>VSDC01000437.1:0-2410 GCA_047459275.1 Gemmatimonadota bacterium | reverse complement strand
GCGATCTTCGCGGTCGCGCTGACGGGCGCGGCGCTCGGGTTCCTGTGGTTCAACGCGCACCCGGCGGAAGTCTTCATGGGCGACACCGGGTCGCTGGCGATCGGTGGCGCGATCGGCGCGGTCGCGATCCTGCTGAAGCTGGAGTTCCTGCTGGTCATCGTGGGTGGCGTCTTCGTGCTGGAGGCGCTCTCGGTGATCCTGCAGGTCGGCTACTTCAAGTACACGGCGCGGCGGTACGGGCAGGGGAGGCGGATCCTGAAGATGGCGCCCTTGCACCACCATTTCGAGAAGTCGGGGTGGGTGGAGAGCAAGGTGATCATTCGGTTCTGGATCCTGGGGATCCTGTTCACGTTGTTGGCGTTCAGCACGCTGAAGATCCGGTGAGGACGGCGCGGAAGGCCGGCCAGGCCGGCGGGATGGTGGCAGTGCTCGGGCTCGCGCGCAGCGGGCGCGCGGCGGCGGAGCTCGCGCTCCGGGCCGGCTACCGGGTCTACGCGTCGGACGTCGGGGACACGCCCGCGCTGCGGGAGGCGGCGGAGGCGGTGCGCCGGGCGGGCGGCGAGGCGGAGGTCGGGGGCCATTCGGTCGAGAAGATCGCCGCGTGCGATCTGATCGTGGTGAGCCCCGGGATCCCGCCCACGGCTCCGATCCTCGCCGAGCCGCGGGTGGCCGCGGTGCCGCGCGTCTCGGAGCTGGAGTTCGCGTTCCGGTACCTCGACGCGCCGGTCGCTGCGGTGACGGGGACGAACGGGAAGACGACGACGACGGCGCTCGCGTCGCACCTGCTGCAGACGGCGGGGCTGGACGCGCCGGCGGCGGGGAACATCGGCCTCGCGCTGTCGGAGGTCGCGCGGCGGGACCCGGCGCCGGACTGGGTGGTGGTGGAGGCGAGCTCGTTCCAGCTCGCTGACATCGACACCTTCGCGCCGAGGATCGGCGTGGTGACGAACCTGGCTCCGGACCACCTGGACCGGTACCCGTCGGTCGAGGCCTACTACGCGGACAAGGCGCGTCTCTTCGAGAACGCCACGGACGCGAGCGCCTGGGTCCTGAACGGCGAGTCGCCGGAAGTGCTTGCGCTGGCGGGAGAGGCGCCGGGCCGGCGCTACCTCTTTCGCGTGCGGAGCGTCCCCGAGCCGGACGAGCTGGGCGGCTTCGTGGCGGACGACGGCACGCTCGTGCTCCGGACCCAGGCGGGCGCGGTGCCGCTCGTCCATACCTCGGAGTTGCGGATCCTGGGCGAGCACAACCGGGCGAACGCGCTGGCGGCGTCGCTGGTCGCGGTCCTGGCCGGCGTCGATGTGGATGCGGTGCGAGAAGGGCTGCGTACTTTCCGCGCCCTCGAGCATCGGCTGGAGCCGATCGTCGAGAGGAACGGCATCCTCTGGATCAACGACTCGAAGGCGACGAACGTCGAGTCGACGCGCGTCGCATTGCGCAGCATCACGCGGCCGACGGTCCTCCTCCTGGGGGGTCGGCACAAGGGCGAGCCGTACACGACCCTGCTGCCGGAGATGAAGGACCGGGTGAAGGCGGTCGTGGCGTACGGCGAGGCGGCGAGGCTGGTGGAGGCGGACCTGGCGGGCGCGGTGCGGGTCGAGCGGGTGGACGGGCCGTTCGAGGACGTGATCGCGCGCGCGGAGTCGCTCGCGGTGCCCGGGGACGTGATCCTGCTTTCGCCGGCGTGCTCGAGCTACGACATGTTCCGGAACTACGAAGAGCGGGGTCGGCGCTTCGCGGCGCTGGCGCGTGGGGAGGGAGCGGATGCGTAACGGCGTCGGCGTCGCGACGGCGACGTGGGAGGACCTGTCCGCGACGGAGCGGAGCCGCCTCGGCAAGGGGTGGGAGGGGGCGGTGTTGCTGCTGCTCACTCTGGTCCTCCTCTCCTTCGGGCTGGTCATGCTGTACAGCGCGAGCGCGGCGAAGGCGCAGATGAGCGGGCTGGAGGACTACCACTACGTGGTGCGCCAGGTGGCCGGCGGCGCCGTCGGCCTGGTCGGCCTCGCCGTTCTGGCGCGGATCGACTACCGGCACCTGCGTCGCCTGGCGTGGCCGCTCCTCGGCGTGGTGACGCTGCTGCTGCTCGTGATCGTGCTCCCGGGCACCCAACCGATCGCGCCGGAGATCAACGGCGCCCGGCGGTGGCTGGTCGTGGGCGGCGTGACGCTGCAGCCGTCGGAGTTCGCGAAGCTGGTGATCGTGATCTGGACGGCGGCGCTCGCGGTGAAGAAGCAGGAGAAGCTCCCGAGCCTGAGCCGCGGGCTGTTCCCGTTCCTGATCATCTGGAGCGTGGTGGTCGGGCTGATCGCGCTGGAGCCGAGCCTGTCCGCCGCGGCGATCGTGCTGCTGCTGGCGTCGCTGGTCGTCTTCGCGGGAGGAGCGCGGATCGGGCACTTCCTGGTGCTCGGGC
>VSDC01000436.1:0-2413 GCA_047459275.1 Gemmatimonadota bacterium | reverse complement strand
TCCACGATGTGCCCCGCGATCGCCGACGCGGCCACGGTGTACGGGCTCGCCAGGTAGAGCTGGCCGGGACCGCTGCGCCCCGGGAAGTTCCGATTCTGGCTCGAGATCGTCACCTCGTCCGGCCGCTGGCTCGTGCCCGGACCCGCCGCGATGCACGCGCCGCAACCCGGCTCGATGAACTCGGCGCCGATCTCGTGGAAGAGCTCGAGGTACCCCTTCTCCTCGCAGTACTGGCGAACCTCCTGCGAGCCGACCTGGATGTAGAGCTTCACATCGGGGTGGACGCGCAGCCCCTGCGCCCGCGCCTCCTTCAGCACAGCGGCGTACATGTCCATGTCCTCCTTCTTCCCCGCCGTGCACGAGCCCGCGTAGGCGACGTCGATCCGGATCGGCTCGGCGCCCAGCTCGTCGACGTATACCCCGTTCCCGGGGTCGCCGGGGAGGGCGACCATCGGCCGGATCTTCGACGCGTCGATCTCGATCACCTTCACGTACTCGGCGTCCGGGTCCGAGAACAGCCCCTCGCACAGCGCCTCGGCCCGCGCCCGGTCCATCCCCCGCTCGTTCACGAGGTACTCGATCGTCTTCTCGTCCGGCGCGATGATCCCCGTGAACGCGCCGACCTCGGCGGCCATGTTGGTCATCGTCGCGCGCTCGTCGATCGAAAGCGCCTCGACCGCCTCGCCCGCGTACTCGATGATCTGACCGATCGCGTGACCGTCCCGGATGTAGGGGTGGCGCAGGATCTCCAGCATGAAGTCCTTCGCCGTCACGTTCGCCGGCTTCTTCCCCCGGATCACCACCTTGAACGACGGCGGGACGCTCACCCGCACGTCCTTCGTGATCCACGAGTTGAAGATCGCCGTCGTCCCCACCCCGAACGCGAGACAGCCGATCGCGCCGGAGTGCGGCGTGTGCGAGTCCGTCCCGACGATGAGCTGCCCCGGCTCCGCGTACGACTCCAGCATCTTCGAGTGGCAGATCGCCTCGCTCCCGAGGCGGTAGCCCATCCGCTCGCCGTAGTAGATGACGCCCTGCTTCCTCGCGAACTCCTCCTGCTTCTCCTTGAGCTGCCGCGCCACGTCCAGCAGCCCGAGCTGCACCCGCTCCGGCGGCATGACCTGGTGCAGGTAGGTCAGGTGGTCGCGGAACATGATGATCGTCGACGGGTCGTTCACCTTCGCGTCCGGACCCAGCTTCTGCTCGAAGAAGATCGCCGCCATCGGGCTCACGTACTCGTGCGAGAAGCGCCAGTCCGTGCGGAAGAACCCGCTGTCGCCGGGCTTCACCCACGGAACGCCGGTCTCGCCCGTCGCCGCGTCGGTCACCAGCTTCCGCGCGAAGATCTTCTCCGCGATCGTCATCGGCCGCGTCCCGCCGCGGACCTGGCTCTCGACCGGCGGGATCTTCACCTTCCCCTGCAGCCGCGCGACGTTGTACTCGAACAACCCGCCGTACTCGATGATCTCCTTCGTGATCGGGTCCACGTTCTTCGTGAACTCCGAGAGCGGGATCTCCTCGCCCCTGCGAATCCGCTCGATCAACGAGAAGTCCGTCGACGTCAGGATCCCCAGGTTCTGGCAGTTCTCGTTGTAGATCCGCTCGATGTTCTCGGCGATGACGACGCGGATCCCGGCCATGAGCTCGGCGTAGGGCGACTGCTCGCGGCTGCTCCCCTTCCCCCGTCGTTTGCCGCTCACGGAGCAGACGAAGCCGCCGGCTTTCACGCTGCCGCGCTTGACCGGGAACTCGCCGCCGGCCTTGAGCCCCAGGTACGGGAACTGACCGAGCGTCTCGTCGAAGTAGTAGCAGATGTAGGCTGGCGTGATCTCGTCGGTGGAGATCTGGTCGCGGAGCTTGGCGCGCAGCTCTTCGGACCACTCCAGGTCCTCGCCTTCGAGCTGGCGGCGCATCAGATCGGCGTCGTCGACGAGGAAGAGGATTCGGCCGTCGAAGCGCAGCTTTTCCGGACGCTTACGGACGTCTAGGCGAAGAAGGTCTGCATGCATGGCCAGTCTGCGGATTCGCGGGACAGGAGACGACGGCAATCGAGGCGGTGTTCCCTTCATCGACCGTGCCGGGAGCGTAGGGCGCGACCGGCAAAGGGGTGCCTGAAACTAATGTGTCGGCGCCGGGGGCGGGCGGCAAGGGCGTGCGCCGCCCCGCCCAGCCCAGCCCCAGGGCTCAGGGCTCGGGGCTCAGGGCTCAGGCGGTGGGGGCTCCCTGGGCCCTGAGCCCTGACCCCTGAGCCCCGAGCCCTCTGACCCAGCACCCTCGCCTTCCCTCACCCTTGCCCCCTCCAGTCGCCACCCCTATCATCCGCCCCCGACGACAGGGGTGCTGGCGGCCGTCGCTCGTCCGCCGGCTGAGATCATACCCTCAGAACCTGATCCGGGTAATGCCGGCGCAGGGA
>VSDC01000028.1:0-11790 GCA_047459275.1 Gemmatimonadota bacterium | reverse complement strand
GGCCCCCACCCCCGGCGCCGCTCCGTGTTCACGCCCCGACCCGGCCGACGGCCGACGGTACGGGCGCGCCGCGACTCACGGTGGCCCAGAGGCGGCCGAGGGCCGTCGTGGCGATCGCCGCGACCACGGTGAGAACTGCGGCCAAAACGTAGCGACCGTAGATCCAGTATCCCACGGAGAAGAGCGCCGAGTAGACCGCGAAGCACCCCGCCACCATCGCCAGGATCCCTCGGGGCACGGCCCAGGGCTCGCCGGCGCCGGCGAGAACGACGCCCTCCGCTTCGGCGCGCCCCACGACCGGGGCCCACCCCGGCCCTCCCGGTCGGACGAACGAGTAGAAGCGCCGCAGCACGGCCTCGTCGGTCGGCCGGGTGAGGAGCGTCGCGGCGACCCACGCCGCGGTCGTGATCACCACACCCGCCACGAGCTTGATGGAGGCAGAGAGCGGCGCCGCCGGGAAGACCGCCGGGTGCACCAGCTCGAAGTAGACGGCCACCAGGAACGACACGATCATCGCCGCCAGCTCGCTGTACGCGTTGATCCGCCACCAGAACCAGCGGAGGATGAAGAGCAGCCCGGTCCCGGCGCCGATCTGGAGCAGGATCTGGAACGCCTGGAGCGCGCTCTCGAGCCAGAGCGCGATCGCGGCCGAGAGAACCATGAGCGCCATGGTCGTGATCCGCCCGACCAGCACGAGGCGCCGGTCGTCGGCGTCGGGGTCGACGAACCGCTTCCAGAAGTCGTAGACCACGTACGACGCGCCCCAGTTGAGGTGCGTGGAGATCGTGGACATGTACGCGGCGGCGAGGGAGGCCAGGACGAATCCCAGCAGGCCCGCCGGGAGGAATGTCAGCATGGCCGGGTAGGCCAGGTCGTGCCCCAGGATCGACTCGGGGACGCCGGGGAACGCGGCGCGGATCGAGTCGAGCGTCGGGAAGACGACGATCGACGCGAGCGCCACCAGGATCCACGGCCACGGCCGGAGCGCGTAGTGGGCGACGTTGAAGAGCAGCGTCGCCGCCGTCGCCTCGCCCTCGTCGCGGGCCGAGAGCATGCGTTGCGCGACGTACCCGCCGCCGCCCGGCTCGGAGCCGGGGTACCAGACGCTCCACCACTGCACGGCGAGCGGGATCACGAGGAGCGAGACCACGGCGGACGTGTCGCCGAAATCGGGGAGGAGCGAGAGCCGCCCGGCGACGTCGGGGTGCGAGAGCAGCGCGCCGAGCCCGCCCACGTCCGGGTGCCTCAGGGCGACCACCGCGGCGGCGATCGAGCCGGCCATCGCCATGCCGAAGAGGAGGAAGTCGGTGATCAGCACACCGGTCAATCCGCCGACCATGCTGAAGAACATGGTCGCGCCGCCCGCGAGCGCGACGGTCGCCAGCGGCGAGATGCCGAGCATCACCCCCGCGATCTTGATCGCCGCGAGCGAGACCGTCGCCATGATCATCACGTTGAAGAACACGCCCAG
This sequence comes from Gemmatimonadota bacterium, assembly GCA_047459275.1. Lineage (GTDB taxonomy): Bacteria > Gemmatimonadota > Gemmatimonadetes > Longimicrobiales > RSA9 > CALBZE01. The sequence goes on along the minus strand of VSDC01000028.1, from coordinate 10,319 downwards.
GTAGAGGGCGCGGAAGCCGCGGAGGAAGGCGGCCGGACGGCCGGAGTAGCGGATCTCGTAGAACTCGAGGTCGGTCGAGACCTCGGCGCGGCGCCACAGCTTCGCGTAGACGAAGACCGTCAGCATCCCGGTCAGCAGGAACGCCCACCACACCCAGTTCCCCGTCACGCCGTTCTGCCGGACGATGTCGGTGACCAGGTTCGGCGTGTCCGTCGAGAAGGTCGTCGCGACCATGGACGTGCCGAGGAGCCACCAGGGCATCGAGCGGCCGGAGAGGAAGTACTCGGCGGGGCTACGGCCCGCGCGTCGTCCCGCCCACAGGCCGATGGCGACGACGATGGCGAAATAGGCGCCGATGATCGCCAGATCGGTGAACCCGAGATTCATGTGCGCTCCTGCGTTCGCGTTGCGCCAGCTTTTACGGTGCCCGGAGTTCCCGGTTCCCCGTGATCATCGGCGGCCGGGAACCGTGTCCGCCCGATAGCCGCTCGCAGCGACGGTCCGCGTCCCCAGGGCACCGCGCGAGCCCGCACCCGTCCCTCACCGCCGGTCCAGCTCGCCTCCCGTGGTGAACAGCAGCACATCCGCCCTGCCCCGATTCTCTTCCACCGGCGGCCGGGCGAGGTCCGAGGTCGGGATCCCGGTCAGGATCAGAATCCGCGTGCCGGGCGCGCGGCGCTCGACGCGGGCGGGGATGCCATGGCCGAAATCACTGTGGAACGCGCCGGTCACGTGCACGACGAGCGCGCCCGGCCACCGCTCGCGGGCGGCCACGATCGATTCCGCCATCGTTTCGTCCTTGAGGCACTGCGCCAGGTAGTAGCGCTCCATGGCGTCACTCGCCTGGCCGGCACCGGGATGAACCCCCATCGCCTCCAGGAAGCGGTCGTGGTAGGCATCGCGCGGACAGTCGATATCCCGGGCAATGTAGGCCTCGCGCTCGGCCGTCGGCACGACCCGGAGCGTGTCCAGCCCTCCGGCCGCGACCATGGAGGCGTAGCGGCGCGGCACGTTCGCGGCGACGACCGGCCAGCCGCGCTCGCGGGCGAGCTCGACGAGCGGGCGGTAATCCGTCGCATAATTCGACCACGGCCGGGCGCCCGCGAGGAACTCCTCCTCGGAGATCCGGCCGGCCAGGTAGTCATCGAGGGCGGGCTGGACGTCGCGCTCGAACATCTCCAGGGAGAGGACGACGACGTCGCGCCGATCGGCGAGGGCGTCCAGGAGCGCACGCTGCAGGCGGTGCGTGCCGGCGTCGTCGTGCTGCTCGCCGAAGAAAACGACGTCGGCCGCGGCGGCCCGCTCCGCGAGCTCGGCCACGTCCAGGGTGCGGCCGGCGCCGGGATCGACGATCCGATACGCGGGGGCTGCGTCGGTCGGCGACGGCGCCGGCGCCGAAGGAGCCCGGCCGGCGCACGCGGCGCCGACCAGGAGCGTGAGAAGGAGTGGTGTATGGCGAATGACCGCGTTCATGGTGTCCAAGTCCGGATAGCGAATCGGGCCTGGGCGGCCCGGCCGTCCCGGCAAGGTACGCCCGACGGGCGCCCCGCTTCAAGGCGTTCCGCGCCCGCACGGTCCTTGCCGTTCGGGGTCGGGGCGAAGCGAACGACGACAGGATCGGAGGCATGGACATGGTGGACCGACGCCAGCCGGCGCAGGCCGCCGAGGAGCTGCGCGACCGAACCCGCGAGCTGATCGAGGAGGAGCTGGACCGACTGGGCGAGGCGGGCGGCGGCGACCCGTCGATGACGGAAGCGGTCGAGATGGGCCTCCTCAAGGCGCGAGAGCTCGGTCTCGAGGCCGGGCTGGAGCCCGAGCTCGTGGACGAAGTCACCCGCGACACCGCACGACGCATGATCGCGGACGCGCAGCATGGACGCGGCCGGCGCTCCGCCAAGAAGTCACGCCATACCACGCAGATCCTCCGGGAATCCGAGGGGCGCGGCGACTGGCTCGGCCGTCCTGAGCCCGGCCCCGAGGACGAGCAGCGCGGCGAGGCCTGGCGAGACCAGGGGTCGAGGCCATGATGCGACGATCCCGATCCTGCGCCCGGGCCGTGACGGCCCGGGCGCAGGATCGGGATTGTACAGGCGGCGTCCAAGCCGCCGGCGCTCAGCCGCAAGCCATCGATGCTCAGTCGCCGAGCACCGGCTGCGGTGCGAGGCCGGCCTTCTTCCGCTCCGCCTCGAGCTCGCGCTCCCGCTCGCTCGAGACGAAGCGCCGCTTGACCCACGCGCCCATGTCGTCGAAGTACGTGTAGGCGACCGGCACGACGAGCAGCGTGAGCATCGTCGACGTGATCAGCCCGCCGATCACCGCCCGCGCCATCGGCGCGCGGAACCCGCCGCCCTCTCCCAGCGCCAGCGCGATCGGCAGCATGCCGAAGATCATCGCCGCCGTGGTCATCATGATCGGACGCAGACGAACCGCGCCCGCCTCGACCAGCGCCGTGAAGCGATCGGCGCCCTGCATCCGTCGCTCGTTCGCGTTGTCGACCAGCAGGATCGCGTTCTTCGTCACGAGCCCCATCAGCATGATCACGCCGATCATCGACATCATGTTCAGCGTATCGTTCGTGATCAGCAGCGCCAGCAGCACGCCGACCAGCGAGAGCGGCAGCGAGAGCATGATGGCGAGGGGCTGCGTGAACGACTCGAACTGGCTCGCCAGGATCAGGTAGATCAGGATCACGGCGAGCAGGAGCGCCTCGACGACGTACCCGAAGGTCTCGACGAGCTGCTCCGTTTCACCGCCGAGATGGACCGAGTAGCCCGGAGGCAGGTCCATCTTCGCCAGCTCCTGCTGGATCAGCGACGACGCCTCCGAGATCGACAACCACGGCTCCGTGTTGGCAGACACCGTGGCGATGCGCTGGAGGTCCTTGCGATCGATCTGCGCGGGCGCCTCACCGAGCTCGATCCGCGCGACCTGACCGAGCGGGACCATCATCGCCTCGCCGTTCTCGCCGCGCAGCATCGTGGCGACGGGAAGCGTCTCGAGGTCCTGCACCGAGACGCGCTGCGCCGGGTCGATCTGGACCACGACCTCGCGCTCCTCGCCCGATGGGTCCTCCCAGCGCGTGGCCGTCTGGCCCGCCAGGAGCGGCTGGACGGTCATGGCGATCTGGGCGACGTCGAGGCCGACCTCCCGCGCCACCTCGCGGTTCACTTCGATGCGGAACTCGGGGCGCGGATCGCCCATCGACGACTGCACGTCGACGATCCCCGGGATCCCCGCGACCACCCTGGCGACGTCGTCGGCGACGCGCTGGAGCTCGCGCACGTCGGGCCCGCGCACCTCGACGGCGAGCGGGGCCCGGGCGCCGCCCATACCGCCCGCGTCGAGGACGGCGATGTCGACCCCGAAGATGTTGGCGAGCCGCTTGCGCGCCTCGACCATGAGCTCGTCCTGCGTGAGCGAGCGCTCGTTCCGCGGCACGAGCTTCACGTAGATCTCGCCGGCCGTCACCGAGCCGATCAGCCCGGAGCCGATCGACGTGTAGGTGAAGTCGATCCCCTCCAGCTCGTTCAGCCGCTCGAGGATCTGCATCGCCTTGTCGCGCGTGTACGCCAGGCTCGACCCCTCGGGCGTCTCGAACGTCACCGCGAACTCGGAGTTGTCCGAGTCCGGGAAGAACCCGCCGCCGATGAACGGGAAGAGCCCCAACGCCGCGACGAACGAGGCGGCGGCGATGCCCATCGTCGTCTTACGGTGACGGAGCACCCAGCTGATCACGCCCCGGTACCGAGCCGCCTGGTTGTCGAACCAGCGGTTGAAGCGGCCGATCAGACGGGTCACGAAGTTGCCGCCCTCGCCCGTGTGCGGGTCGACGCCCCACCACGCCGAGAGCATCGGCGTCAGGGTGAACGAGACGAAGAGCGACACCAGGACCGCCCACGCCACGGTCAGCCCGAACTGGAAGAAGAAGCGGCCGACGATCCCGCCCATGAACGCGACCGGGACGAACACCGCGACGATCGAGAAGGTCGTCGCCATCACCGCGAGCACGATCTCGCGCGTGCCGCGGCTCGCCGCCGTGAAGTGGTCCTCGCCCATCTCCCGGTGGCGCACGATATTCTCGATCACGACGATCGCGTCGTCGATCAGGATCCCGATCGAGAGCGACAGCGCCATCAGCGTCAGGTTGTTGAGCGTGAAGCCCAACCCGTCCAGGAGGATGAAGGCGCTGATGACCGAGACCGGCAGCGCGAGCGACGTGATCGCCGTCGCCTTCCAGTCGTTGAGGAAGAGCATGACGACCACGATCGTCAGGAACGCGCCGAGGAGCAGCTCGTGGATGACGCTCTCGACGGACTGCCGGATCGTCACCGAGTTGTCACGGACGACGCGGATCGAGACGTCGCCGGGGATCGTCCGGCTCAGCTCGTCGACGGCCTCCAAGACCTCGTCGGCCACTTCGACGGTGTTCGCGCCGGAGACCTTCAGGATGTCGATGGCGACGGCGCGCTCGCCGTTCACGAACGCGAGCGAGCGTTCCTCCTCGTGTCCCTCCTCGACCCGGGCGACGTCCTTGAGCCGGATCGGCTCGCCGTTGCGGTTCGCGACGATGACGTCGCCGAACTGATTCGGGTCCGTGATCCGGCCGGCGACGCGCACGAGCTGCTCGGCCGCGCCGCGCTCGATGCGACCGGCCGGGATCTCCATGTTCTGCTGCCGGAGCGCCGCCATGACCTCGGCGACCGAGACGCCCAGCGCCCTCAGCCGGTGCGGCTGCAGGTAGACGCGGACCTCCTTCTCGACGCCGCCGACCACCCGGACCTCGCCGACGCCGGAGATCGACTCCAGCCGGCGCCGGATCGTCTCGTCCGCGAGCGTCGTCAGCTCCACGATCTCGCGCTCGCTCGAGGAGAGCGCGAGGGACATGATCGGCATCGCGGTCGGGTCGAACTTCTGCACGACCGGCGGCTCGATGTCCGCCGGGAGGTCGCGGCGCACCGACTCGATCTTCGCCCGCACGTCCTGCGCGGCGGCGTCGCCGTCGCGCTCGAGGTCGAACTGGATGATGATGAGCGAGGCGCCCTCGAGCGACATCGACGTGATCTGGTCGACGCCCTCGATCGGGTTGAACGCCTCCTCGAGCCGCCTCGTGACCTCGCGCTCGACCGTCTCCGGGCTCGCTCCCGGATAGATCGTCTGCACGGTCACGAAGGGGAAGTCGACCTCGGGGAACTCGTCGATCGGCAGGCGCCGGTACGAGAAGAGCCCAAGGACGACCAGCCCGAGCATCACCATCGTGGTGAAGACCGGGCGTCTGATTGCGAGGCCGCTCAGGCCTCCTCCACTCGTCGACATCTCAACCCTCCCCGCCGGCCGGCGCGTTGCTGGTCGCACCGCCGACGACGCGCACGAGCGTGCCCGGCTCGATCGCGGCGACCGGCGCGGCGATCACGACTTCACCCTCCGTGACACCCGAAAGGACCGCGACGAGTCCGGTCAGCTCGTCCCGCACCCCGGTCTGCACCTCGCGGCGCACGACGCGTCCGTCCTGGACGACAAGGATGTACGACCGTCCGGCGGACCCGCGGATCGCCGTCGCGGGAACGACGAGAGCATCTTGGATCTGCTCGCCAACGATCCGGCCCGTGGCGAACTGCCCCGCGACCAGAGCGCCGCCCGGGTTCGGCAACTGCACGTAGACGCCGACCTGGCGCGTACGCAGGTCCGCCACGGGCTCGATCCGGTCGACCGTGCCGCGCAGCTCGCGGCCCGGCTGCGCGTCCAGCGTGAAGACGACCGGCATCCCGGGCCGGATGCTCCCGGCCGCCTCGATCGGGATGTGACCGGACAGCTCGAGGCGCTCCGTGTTCACGACGGTGAACAGCTCCTGCCCCGGGTTGACCGCCTCGCCGATCTCGACCATGCGGGCGCTCACCACGCCGTCGATCGGCGCGACGATCCTCGTACGCACGGCTTGCTCCGACGCAGCGGCAGCCTGGGCACGCGCCGCCTCGTATGCCGCCTTGGCCGCATTGAAGTCGATGTCCGACATGGCACCGGCCTCGTGCAGGACGCGCGCCGACTCGAGCCGCTGCCTGGCAAGCGCGAGGTTCGCCTCGGCCGCCGCCGCCTGGCCGCGAATGCCTTCGGCATCGATCGTGGCCAGGACCTGCCCCTTGCGTACGCGCGTGCCCCGGTCGGCCCTCACCTCCGAGACCGTCCCGGAGACCTGCGCCCTCAACGGCACGACACGGTATGGCATGAGCGAACCGGTGAGCACGGCGCCGGATGCGATGTCCGCTCGCTGCACGACGGCGACGTCGCTCTCACCCAGCTCCACGACCACCGTCTGCTCGGGCGCGGCCTCCGCCGGCCTGCCCCCCTCGCCACTGCACGCCGCGACCGTAAGAAGGAGCCCGGCCGCCAGGCCCGCCCCAGCGGCCCCCTTCGCCACAATGTATCGCATTGTCGGAGATCCTCAGGTCAATGTATGGTCCGTGTCGATCATTCACCGGCCAGCCGGGGCGCCGTCCCCGGCCGGAACTCGCCCTCCGGCAATGGCGCCGCTCCCGCCGAGTGCGCGGATCAGCGCCGCATCCGCGATGTGGAAGTCCGTCAACGCCTGCGCGAGGTTCGTCCGCGCCTGGAGCAGCGCCAGGCGCGCCTCCGAGACCTCGAGCTGCGTCGCAAGTCCCTTCTCGTACTGCAGCTCCGTCAGAGCGTAGACCCGGTCCGCCTGCTCGACGGTGCGGCGACGGGCCTCGATCTCGGCCCGGGCACGCTCCCGCTCCCTCAGCGCCTGCTCGTACTGCAGCTCGATCGCTTCCTTCAACTGATCGAGCTGCAGCCGCGCCTCCTCGACCAGGACCTGCGCCTCGGCCACGTCCGCCGACCGCTTGAACCCATCGAAGATCGGAAGCTGCACGGAAATGCCCGCGTTCCAGTCCGTCCGCGCCTCGCCCGAGAAATCAAACACTTCGACCGGGTACATCTGACGGCCGTACGTCATGTGCAACGAAACCGTCGGCAGGTAGGACCGCTTCGCGATCTTCAACTGCTGCTCGCGGATCGCGATCTGCCGCTCCGCGGCCTGGAGCGCGGCCCGACGCTGCAGCACCGCACGCTCTGCGACGTCCGGCGCGGACAGCACATCGCTGGCCGGCACCTCGAGGGGGGTCGTCAGCTCGAGCCGCCGGTCCATGGGCAAGTTGAGCAACCGCTTCAGATCGAGCTCCGCGAGGTCCGCCGCGTTGCGAGCCTGCACGAGCTGGGGCCGCAGGTTTTCCGCCGCGACCTCCGCCCGCATCACGTCCAGGTCCGAGGCGAGGCCGGCCCGCTCGCGGAGCCGTTCCTGCGCCAGGAACGCTTCCGCCTGATCGAGCGCCGCCCGGGCGATCTGCTCCATCTCGCGGGCCAGGAGCGCCCGATAGTACGCGGTCCGGACCTGCTGCTCGACCTCCGCCATCTGCTCGGCCAGGCCGAGCCGCGCCGCTTCCTCGTATTGCGCGGCGATCTCGAGCGCCGCGCCCACGCGTCCGCCGGAGTACAGGAGCTGAGTCCCCGTGATCCCGGCGACGTACGTGTTCTCCTGGCCGAACGGTAGGTTGCTGAACAACTGACCCAGACCGGCCAGCCCCGCGAGGGGCACACGGTCCTCGAGGTACCGAACGCGGTCCTCCAGCGGCGCGTTCGGGTCCGGGTTGAACTGCAGCGAGTCCGGCAGCTCGAACGACCCGCCCGAGGAGAACGGGGACGCGAACGTCCGCGTGTACGACAGATTTGCGTTGATCTGCGGCAGGGCAGCCGACCGCGCCGACTTCACCTGCGCGGCCGCGCGATCCACCTGCGACCGCGCGAGCTTGACCTCCTGGCTCTCCCGGAGCGCCCGGGCCACCGCCTCCTCGACGCTCAACCGCTCCACCGCGCCCGGCGACGGATCCTGTTCCACCACCTGCGCCCATACAGGCGCGGCGCCGCCCATGGCCAGCGCCAACGCCAGCCCCACGATTCCAATCGATTTCATTCTATCGACCACTCTCTCTCGAATCGTGATCCGCTACGTTCCCGTCGCCCTGACCAGATCTCGAGGCGACGCCGGTTCCGCGGCCTCCCGGCGGGACCGGTACTCCAACCACCGCTCCCACTTCGACCGGAAATCGTCCAGCATGAAGGCGTAGAACCACTGCCACTCCTGCACCCGCCTCCGCCCTGTGTCCTCCTCCTCACCCAGAAGCCTCACCCCCAGCTCGAGCACGTCGTGCGTCCGTTGGATCTGCTCCTGAGCCGCGGCGTAGATCCGCTCCCACGGCCGTTCCACGATCCGGTAGTAGTCCCTGCGGTCGCCCGGGGAGCTCACCTTCTCGACGACGCCCAACCTCTCCAGACAGCGGGCGTTGAGACTGACCGACGCCTTGCTGACCTGGAGGTCCTCTGCGATCTGCTCGAGGGACTTCTGTTCTTTCTGCAAGAGGAGATAGCCGAGCATCCGGCCGCCGATGCGGGGGATCCCCTGCTCTTCGGCGACCAAGCCCATGCGCTCGATGAACTCGCGGGCTCCGTCTGTCATGACAACCTCAACTCCGGGGGCCTGAGTCGCGATCCGCGGTGCGCGACGTCGTCTTATACGTTCAATCCAATCTAAACGATCCCCCGTCTCGTGCAATGGGCGACGGGCGTATGGTTACGAACGCGCGAACGAGCGGGTTTCAGACGCCGAGATCCGGCTACCCGGAGTACACCACCGACGATCGAGGGAGGACTCCTGCCCGCGGAGTCGGGGAGGGCATTGGAGCGCGGCGACCGAGACTGGCAGGTCGGGGAGCCCCGATCCGCGGGCAGGGGGAGGGTTTTGTTCGCGTGCCCCGTAGGGGCACGGGCGGCCGCTGGTTCGGCCGCTCGATCCTAACGACCGGATCCGGTCCGCGTGCCGATCGCCTCCTCACGCACCACGACCACGCCTTTCATGAACGGGTGCGGCGCGCAGTGGAAGGGATAGGTCCCGGGTTCCGTGAAGGTGTAGGCCCAGGTCTGGTCCGGATCGAGGAGAGGTGATTCCCACCGGCCGTCGTCCGCCGTGACGGTATGGGCGAGCGGCGCCCGATTGGTCCAGACGACGGTCGTTCCCGGCGCGATCTCGATCCTCGCCGGCGAGTACTCGAGCCCATCGATGGCCGCGTACACAGTGTCCGCGGAGGCGCGGGCCGAAGCCGAAGGTGCCGGCGGCGGCGACGCCATCGCCGCTGCGGGCGTCCTCCCACCGAAGTAGCGGCTGAGGGTGATCGGTACGGTGAACTCGAAGCCCCACCGGGTCTCGATCCCGCCCCGGGAAGTCCCCTGGAGCGTGTTAGACCCGATGTTCGTCGCATGAATGGAGAACGAGTGGGGCGTGTAGGGGATCCCGACGAGGAGCCCCGCGCTCCACGCGTAGCGCTCCCCGGATTCGCGGTCTGCAAGCGTTGCCACGTCTCCGCCGAACGCGACCCATCGGCTCAGGCGCACGTTCGCGCCGGCCGCGAGCGCGGCGCGCGTCCGATGACTGCCGAATGCGTCCCCGAGGACCCTGGCCGCGCCGAAGAGTGCGAAACGGCCGACCTCGCCACCGACGGTCAGCTCGCCGTCGACGCTCTCGACCGCCGTGTTGTAGCCCGCCTGAGCGGTGACCCGGATCGGCGACGTCTCCTCACCGCCGATCGGCTGCCAGCGCGCGAACAGCTCCCATTCGTTGGGCCGGACTTCCGGGGAGACATCCGAGTTGCTCGCGTAGATGACACCGGCCAGCGTGCGGTGCGGCAGGCCGGCCGCGAGGAGGAGCGAAGGCGAATTGATCACCTTGTTCACATCCCCGACGACCGTGAAGCGGTGGATGAAATGGAAGTGGGCAACGCCGGACCTGCCGACCCACGGTCCGTTCATGCTCGGCGGGCGCTCCAGGGCAGATTGCGCCGCCGCCGGCGCGGCGAGAGATGCCGCAAGAAGAAGGCTGAGCCAGATCATGGTTCGAGCTCTACGTATTCCACGTGATTCGAAAGAAGCTGGAGTCCGGATGCGGCGACGATGCCGACGCAGGCCGGCCGCGGGACCCTGCGGTGTTCCGGGTGGCGGCCCCAGCAAGACCAACCCCGTTTCGCCGCTTCCGTCCCATTCGCGACACGGGGCCCCGCGGGCGCGCCGGCTCGGGGGCCGACGGAGACCGCCCCCCCCTGAGCCAGCGCAAACCAGCGACGAAAACGCCTCATCATTGCACGACGATCCTTCCCGTCATCCCCGCGCTCTGGTGCGGCACGCAGTAGTACGGGAAATCACCTGCGTTTTCGAAGGTGTGCTCGAAGGTGTGACCGGCCTGGTTCAGCGACGCGGACGAC
>VSDC01000435.1:0-2431 GCA_047459275.1 Gemmatimonadota bacterium | reverse complement strand
AGGCCGTCCAGGACCGAGCGGATCTCCTCCAGTTCGTCCCTGCCCGCGAGCACCTCGCCCTCCTTGAAAATCGAGTGCGGCAACAGATCGCTCGCGAGGAGCGAAGCCGTGTCCTCCGGGACGACGACGCGCACGCGCTGGCAGCGTCCGCCCCGACACACGCAGCCGGCGCCACGGCACTTACGCGGCGCGCCGACGAGGTCCAGCTTCGGCGCCGGGAGGCCGGTCGTGTCGGCATCGATGCGATAGCCGCTGTACGTGCGCTCGAACCGGACGGGCATGTTCAGCAGCGGGCCCACGCGGACCTCGCCCTCGAAGGCGATCAGCCGGGGCAGCCACCAGCGCATCTCCCACAGGCCGTACTCGATCGCGATGTATTGGACCTCGACCTGGATCGGCTTGAAGATGCCCGGCACCTCCTCGACGTCCTCGGAGGCGTTGTCGTCGATGAGCGCCGCGTCCCGTTCCAGGTCGAAGATCCGGGCGAGGCGGAAGTAGGCCTGGACGACCGCGTGGGTCTCGGCGTCGAGCCGGAGCGCGCCGCGGAGCAGGCGCGGGTCGGCCCGCCGCGGAATCAGCCGGAGCTCGAGGATCCGGATCGATCGCCCGTCCGGTAGCCGGATCACCGTGGTATCGCCCGACGCGAATCGGTAGTCCCACTCACTCCCCTCGGCGAGCGGGTGGATAATGAAATCGCCGTCGCCGAGGCTCATCATCCGATCGTCGCGGGGGTCGTAGACCAGGTGCGGGAGATAGGCGTCCAGGTCGTCGGGGACGTGGGGATCGGCGGCGACGATGGGAACGACCTCGCGGGCCCCGAGCGCCTCGATGACCGGCGTCGACATGTGATGCCACCGGATCCGTGCGGCTGCCTCGCGGCGGTAGAGGACGCGGTCGCGGCGGAAGGCGCGGAGCCCGGCCGAGATGTGCTCGCGCACGATGGCTTCGTAGCTCTCGATAGCGCGGTCGACGCTGTCGCGCCAGAGTCGCGCCCGCTCGACCATGACCCGGGCGTCGGGGTCCAGGTAGGCCGTGGCGAGGGTGGCGGAATCGGGCAGCGGGCGCAACGTGTCCTGCACGGCTATGACGCTGTCCGGGCGCGGATCGCCCGGGACGTTGACGTGAACCTGCACCTGGAAGATCAGAGCTGCCGCGACGACCGCCCACATGGTCGGATCTCGGTAGGTTGGGAGGCGACGATCACGCGCCATGAGTCTACGCTCGCCACGGCGCCGTGGTTTCACTGGTGACCGGGCAGCGGCTGTCTTATCTTGCAGATGTCGACCCCGAGCACCGGAGGCACACGTGATAGACGAGCGGCTCGCGGCGGAAGTCAATCGCCTGTACTGGGAGACCGACATCTCCGTCGGCGAGATCGCAAACCGGCTGGGCCTGTCGAGGCGCGCGCTCTACGATGCCCTCCGAGGCCGACCCACCGGGTCGACGTGCCCGGCCTGCGGCGCGGGTCTCGTCTACGCCAACCGCTCGCGTAGGGACGCGGGCCAGGCCACGTGTCCGGACTGCGGGCTGGAGGTCGATGTGCCGGCGGCCGAGAGGCCCGCGCAGGAGCGAGGTGCTGCGGAGGGCCCCGCGGAGGAGCGGCCCGCAGCCGAACCGGCCGCGCCCGGGCAGGCCGTTGAGGGACGCGAGGCCGAAGACCGGACCTGGGCCGAGCCGGACGCGACGATCGAGCAGGAGTGGGATGCCGGTCGGCTCGCGCCGATCGCCGCGGACGCATCGTACATGCTGGATCGCGCGCTGCTGCTCGGCGGGGCGGCGCTCCTGGGCGTGGCCGCCGGGGCGATCCTCATGCTCCTCGCGCGACGACGCTAGCTCGGGCGTCGGCTCACTCGCCGACGGGTCTGCTCCGCGGCCTGACCTCCGGCGTGTTCTCCCGGATCACCTCCTGCTTCCCCTTCCGGATCGTGAGGATCTTGTCGACGTGATCCTCGCCGGCGCGCAGGTGGTGCCGCTGCTTGGAGGCGCCGGTCGTTACCCCCTCCTCGCTGGGGAGGCGCCCGCGTTTCCTGGCCTCCCGCGCTCTCCTCCGCCGCTGGAGGTTGTCGCCTTCCATCTGCTTGGGCGTCATTTCGTTCCCCTCCTCAGTACATGCGACGGCTGCGGCGTAGCGCCGGGGGCACGTAGCGCCGGGTGTACTCGACGTCCTCGAAGAGGTACTCGTCGTCGTAGGGGAGGCGCCGACCGGGGTGCCGCCGATCGAAGGGGTAGCGGCCGAGTCGCTGGGCGCGCTCGAGCTCCCGACGTTGGGTGGCGTAGCGGCGGGCGAAGGCGGCCTCGTAGCGGCCGTAGCGGGCGTCGTACTCGGGGCCGCGGTAGTCGTAGCGCATCCGATCGAAGCGGGCCATAATCTCCTGGACGGGTGTGGGTTGGGTTCGCGTCATGGCGCCGAGTGGTGCAAGGGGCGAACCAG
>VSDC01000434.1:0-2447 GCA_047459275.1 Gemmatimonadota bacterium | reverse complement strand
CACCGCCTCGCGCGCGATGAACAACCGCATGATCTCGCTCGAGCCCTCGAAGATCGTGTTGATCCGGAGGTCGCGCATCAGGCGCTCCACCGGGATCGGCTCCTCGCCCCGCGCGGCCAGTGAGTCCGACGTCTCGTAGCCGCGGCCGCCCCGGATCTGGATCGTATCGTCGACGACCTCCCACGCCGCCTCGGAGTTGAACATCTTCGCGATGGCCGCCTCGAGCCGGATGTCGTACTGGCCCGAGTCCGCCATCCGCGCGGCGAGGTCCGCGACGGCCTCCATGGCGAACGCCTTCGCGGCGATCTCGGCCACCTTCTGCGCCACCGCATCGTGACGCCCGACCGCCGTGCCCCACTGCTGCCGCTTGCTGCTCCACTCACGGGCGACCTTCAGGCACCATTTCGCGCTCGCGGCGCACGTGGCCGGGATCGTGAGCCGACCCGTGTTCAGCGTGATCAGCGCCAGCTTCAGGCCCCGACCCTCGCCCCACAGCACGTTCTCCTTCGGGACCCGCACGTTGTTGAAGCGGATCACGCCGTTCTCGATGCCGCGCAGGCCCATGAACCGGCAGCGATGGACGACCTCCACCCCCTCCCACTCCCGCTCGACGATGAACGCCGTGATCCCGCTCTTGGACGACCCGTCCCGAGCCGGCGTCCGGGCCATCACCACCATGATGTCCGCGATCGGGCCGTTGGTGCACCACAGCTTTTCGCCGTTCAGGATGTACGCGCTCCCGTCCTCCGTCGGGGTCGCCGTCGCGCTCACGCGCGCCGGGTCGCTCCCTACGTCAGGCTCCGTCAGCGCGAACGCCGAGATCTCGCCCCTGGCGAGGCGCGGCAGGTACTTCTTCTTCTGCTCCTCGGTGCCGAACATCTTCAGCGGCTGCGGCACGCCGATCGACTGGTGCGCCGACAGCAGCACGCCCAGAGGCACCGAGTACGAGCCGATCACCGCGATGGCGCGGTTGTAGCCCCTCTGCGACAGCTCCAGGCCGCCGTACTCGCGCGGGATCTTCAGACCGAAGGCGCCCAGCTCCTTCAAGCCTTGGATCACGTGGTCCGGAACCCGCTCTTCCCGCTCGATCTGCTCCGGATCCACGTTCTCCCTGAGGAAGGCTTCCGCCCGGGCCAGGAATTCGTCCGCGCGCCGCTCTGCGTCGGGATCCGGCTTGGGCGCCGGGTAGATCAGATCCAGTCGGAGACGACCGAGGAACAGCTCACGCACGAAACTGGGCTTGACCCAATCCTTCTCGCGGGCGGCTTCGGCGACTGCGCGCGCCTCCCGCTCGCTGACCTGCACCGTCGTGCTCATGGGGCACCCCCTGATCCGGCAATGGCAGCGGCCGTCGTTGGCCGCGCGTCCTGAACGATCGTGGAACTGCCGAACAGTGTTCGGCAATATAGGACGCTGACGCAAACTACGCAATTTCAGTCGCAACGTTCCGTTGTGCCGCACGCTTCGGGCCGCGGGGTTCGGGCGATCGGGGCCGGCGCGGTCGGGAGGCGACATCGTACGGGACAGACGTCGTCCGGAGCCGGGGCCGCATAGGGCCGGCGTGGTCCGGCCCCGGTGAGACCCGCGCCGGGCGGGAGCCGCACCCGGCGTCCACCCCTTGACACGTCCGGCCCCGCGTCGCATACATTACTACATGGTTATGTAGTTGTTGACTCGGTCGGTGACTGTGCCGGCCGCAACGTGAATCTGGACCTGGACCAGCGATCGAGTGCATGATGACGAACGACGTGATCCCGCCCGTGCTCTCGCCCGAGGACCTCGTTCGGCTCCTCGACGAGCGACCCGACGTCCGGCTGCTCGATGTCCGGACGCCCGGCGAGTACGAGTCGGTTCACATCCGTGGTGCGTACAACGTTCCTCTCGACACTCTGGGCGAGCACGCCCGCGAGATCCGCGCGAGCGTGACGGCGCCGGTGATCCTGATCTGCCAGTCGGGGCAGCGGGCGCGCCGTGCCGAGGCCGCGCTGAAGGAGAGCGGGATGCCGAACCTGCACGTTCTGGACGGCGGGATGAAGGCGTGGATAGAGGCGGGGCTCCCGGTGGAGCGGGGCCGGGAACGGCTGTCGTTGGAGCGGCAGGTCCGGATCGCGGCCGGGGCGCTCGCGGCGAGCGGCGGGTTCCTGGCGCTGCTGGTCCACCCTCTCTTCGCGCTCGTCCCGGCGCTCGTGGGGAGCGGGCTGGTCTTCGCGGGCGTGACGAACACGTGCCTCCTGGCGATGCTCCTCGCGCGGCTGCCCTACAACCGGCCGGCCACGTGCGACGTCTCGGCGATGGTGGAGGCGCTGCGGAACGGCTCGAGCCCGGTCGGGATCGGGCGCGCGGCGCCGGCGGGGGCGGCGATGGCGGCGCCCGCGGCGCGGAGCTGCTGCGGCGCTTGAGGAGGGAGCGATGGGGCTCGGGCTGCTGGCGGCTGCGGCGATCGGCCT
>VSDC01000433.1:0-2461 GCA_047459275.1 Gemmatimonadota bacterium | reverse complement strand
GGAAGGCGGGCGGCCACACGATCTTCGGCTGGGTCTGCGGGTTGTACTCCTCCATCCGGACGAGCTTGGCCGCCTCGATCTCGTTCTTGGAGAGATGCTCGTTCGGCACCAGCTCGAGAATGTCGAGGCCGCGGTCGAGCTCCGAGGAATAGATGTACCCGTTGTACCAGTACGCAGCCCACGAGCCGCCGATGACGAGCCGCTCCGCATCGACCGGCCCGCGGTCGAAGTAGGCGATCTCGATCGGGTTCTCCGGGTCGGTGAAGTCGATGACGTTCACGCCGCCCTGGTACCAGCCCTGGACCATGATGTCACGGCCAGGCACCGGGATCAGGCCGCCATTGTGCGAGACGCAGTTCTCCGTCTCGGTCTGCGCGGCGATCATCTTCACGTACCCGTGCTGGGTCATCTTGCCGCCGTTGCCGATCGTCAGGATCGTGTTGCCGCCGAGGCGAACCGGATCCCCGACCCGGCAGCGCGGCGCCGTGCCTCCGCCCCACTCGTCGGTGAAGACGACGCGCCGCGCGTCGTTGCTGAAGACGGCCGTGTGCCAGAGCGAGAAATTCATGTCCGACTTCGCGTCTAGCCGAACGGGCTTCTCGGGGTCGGAAGCGTCGAGGAGAATGCCGAAGGTGCCGCACGACCCGGCCACGAGGTTGTACGCCGGGTACGCGGTGAGGTCGTGGCACCCGCGCGGACCGCGCCCGAAGCGGGCGGCCGCCGCCTCGTCGAACTCCCGACCGGCGCGGCCGGGCGCAGGCGGCAGTCCCTCGAAGATCCGCGCGTAGCCGACCACCTCGGCCTGCTCCGGCGCATCGAGCGGGACGCGGATGATGTCGATCCGGTAATCCGCCGTGTTCGGGTTCTCTTCCGGCGTCCCGGTCGAGCATTCCGGCATCTCGGCCGGATCACGTACGGGGGCGGTGCCACCCACGTAAATGTAGATCACACGATCATCCTTCGGATGCGGGACGATCGTGTGCGTGTGGGAGCCGCGACAGGTCTGGACGTTCTTGATCAGTCGCGGATTGCGCGGGTCGCTCACGTCGAAGATACGGACGCCCAGCATGCGGTCCTGGCCGTCCTCCACGCCCTGAGTGCCACAGTCCTTCCGCGACCGCCGCGACTCGGCGGAGATGAAGAGCAGGTTGCCGTAGATCGACGGGTCGCCCTGGTCCGTCGGACACAGCACGGAGCTGACCAGCTGCGGCCTGGCCGGGTCGCTCACGTCCCAGATCATGAAGCCGCTGAAGTTGCCCTGATAGACCAGGTTGCCCCGGAAGGCCAGGTCGGAGTTCACGAACGCCAGACCTTGCTGGTGGTCGAACTCGGCCGGCTTCGGCGTATACGACACCAGCCGCATGTTCCACAATGCGATGCCGGCGCTGTTCTTCTGACCCGGGCCGAGCCCGACGCGAGCGTCGTCCAGCGTCGCAACCGTGTCGCGCGCCGGCTGCGCCTTGTGCTGTGCGGTGAGCGGAGCCGCCGAAACGGCGATGGCGAGCGCAACCGCCGCCGCCCGGGCCAGACCAGGCCGGCCCCTCGTCGCATGACCATTCATCAGTTCTCGCTCCCTCCTGTGGTGGCAAGCAATGCGAGCATGCCCTGCATGACGTAGATCTCGTCACGCTGATCGGCATCCACGTCCGTGGCGAATCGGAAGAGGTCCGGGTCCTGGGCCGCTGCCGGATCCGCGAACAGCGCCTCGACCATCGCGAGGGCGCCCCTGTGGTGCTGGATCATGAACTCGAGGAACAGACGGTCGAACTCGCGGCCACGGGCGGCATCGAGCTGCGCCAGCTGCTCGGGGGTGAGCATCCCGGGCATGACCATGGCCTTGCGCTGCTCCTCCGTGGGCACGGCCTGGCCCCGTTCGGTGAGCCACCGTTCCATCAGCTCGATCTCGTCGAGCTGTGAGATCTCGATCTTCTCGGCCAGCCGTCTGACCTCGGGACTCGCGCCGTGTGTGCGGGCCATGCGCGCCATGACGATGGCCTGGTCGTGGTGGCCGATCATGTGCTGCATGAACTGCACGTCGGCCACCGTGTAGCCCGGGCCGGCCGTTGCCGGAAGGTCGTGCGTGGCCCCGTGATGACCGGCGGGGGAGTGGTGTTGCGCGTGTGCAGGGTCGTGCTGGTGCCCGGTGCCGTGGGCATGCTCGTGCGCGGGCGCCTCGATCGCGCCCTGGGGACTCGCCTCATCCCGGGCCTGCGGCGCCGCTTCCGGTCCCACCCCACCCCGTGCCGCACACGCCGCGAGGGTAACAGACAGCGCCGCAGCCAGCCCTGCGGCGCCGATCGTCGTGCTCCGGACGACGGACCTGAGCCCGATCACCGCCGGCGTGGTCCGCCTGACGCCGTCGCTCTCGCCCATGATACCTCCTGTTGCGCCGTGGTGTGCTTTGATCTTAGGACGGCGAGAAGGCCGGCGCAACGGAGTCCGGGCTGCGGAACGGCCGGGG
>VSDC01000432.1:0-2468 GCA_047459275.1 Gemmatimonadota bacterium | reverse complement strand
GGGCGCTTAGCTCAGTTGGTCCAGAGCGCCTGCCTTACAAGCAGGAGGTCGCTGGTTCGAATCCAGCAGCGCCCATCGCCCCGGGGTCCGGTTGCGGGTCCCGGGGTTTTCGTTCCGCTTTGCTCTCGCTTCATGGGATCTCGGTGACCTCCTGCGTCGCCACCGGGGGGTTCCCGATCTCCGTCCGCTTCGCCCACGGCGCGAAGACGAACGTCGCGCCGAGGGCGATCAGGAGGAAGCCCACCACCGTGTTCCACCGGATCGGCTCCCTGAGGAACCAGGCGGCGAATCCGATAAAGACCGTGAGGGTGATCACCTCCTGGAGCGTCTTGAGCTCCGCTCCCGTCATCCCCGCGTTGTAGCCGATCCGGTTCGCCGGGACCTGCAGGCAATACTCGAAGAACGCGATTCCCCAGCTCACGAGCACCACGAGCCACAGGGCACGGTTGGTGTGACGGAGGTGCCCGTACCAGGCGAAGGTCATGAAGATGTTCGACAGAAGGAGGAGCGCCGCTGCGCGAAGCATACGTTTCGTTTATCGGAAAAAGTCGTTGTCGCAATGCCGGAAGGAATCTGGCAATGCGGGGGTGTGTAGGGGAAGGGGGTGCCGCGCGTGTCAAAGACGAATGGTTGAGTCGCTTCGCCCGCGCCCGTACCTTCGAAACACACCCCGAACGCGACCTTCGGAACGACCCGGGCCCCGAGCGGAGGAAGATGATGAAGATCCGGACTTGCATCGCCGTCATTTGCACCGCCGGGGCGCTCGCGTGGGACGCCCGGCCCGGCTCGGCGCAGCAGGGGCAGGGGCAGGCGCAGCAGGCACAGGCGCCCGACACCACGCTCGCCCTCGATTCCCTCACCGTGACGGTGCTGCGCGTGCCGACGCGGGCGGCGGAGGCGCCGTTCGCGGTGGAGGCGCTGTGGCGGGACGCGGCGGAGCGGGCGCGCCCGTCGCTGGGGATCGACGAGGCGTTCCGGGGCGTGGCCGGGATCCAGGTCGAGAACCGCTACAACTTCGCCCTCGGCGAGCGCGTGTCGGTGCGCGGTTTCGGCGCGAGGTCCCAGTTCGGCGTCCGGAGCGTGAAGGTGATCGTGGATGGGATCCCGGCGACGCTCCCGGACGGGCAGTCGTCATTGAACCACGTGGACCCGGGCGCCGTCGACCGGGTCGAGCTCGTGCGGGGGCCGGCCTCGGCGCTGTGGGGGAACGCCGCCGGCGGTGTCCTGCTCCTGGAATCCGCGCCGCCGACCCGGTCGCCGATGCGCGCGGCGGCCGAGGTGGTCGCGGGCGCCGACGGGCTGCTGCGCCTCGCGGCCACGACGGAGCACGCGGGGGACGCGTCGTCGCACCGCCTCACGGTCTCGCGCCTCGCGACGGACGGGCACCGCGAATGGAGCGCCGCGGAGAACGTGCGCCTCGCCGGGGTCTACCGCCACCGCCTGAACGGCGGCGAGATCCGCGTGGTCGGAGGATACACGCACTACGACGCGCGCAACCCGGGCGCCCTCTCCCTCGCCCAGCTCGAGGCGGACCGGCGCCAGGCGCACGGATTCAACGTGGAGCAGAAGACGGGGGAAACGGGGACGCAGGCGCAGCTCGGCGTCTCGCTCAGGCGGACGGTCGGACCCGGCGTCGTCGAGGTGTCGGCCTACGGGGTCACGAAGGACCTCGAGAACCCGATCCCGCCGACGATCATCGACGTGGACCGCCTGGTGGCCGGCGCGCGGGCGGTGTTCCACGCGACGACGCCGGTCGGCGGGTCCGGGCTGCGCTGGTCCGTCGGCGTCGAGGCGGACCGGCAGCGCGACGATCGCCTGAACCACGAGAACGTCGCCGGCACGCGCGGCGCGCTCACCCTGGACCAGCTCGAGACGGTGGTCTCGAGCGCGGTGTTCGGCCAGGTCGTGCTCCCCATCGGCGAGCGGCTACACGCGCTGGGCGGCCTGCGCTACGACCGCTTCCGCTTCGAGGCGGACGATCGGCTCGTCGACGCGGGCAACCCGGACGACTCCGGGCGGCGGGACATGGACGCCCTCAGCCCGTCGCTCGGCGTGCTGGTCGAGGTGCGCGGTTGGGCCCGGGTCTACGCGAACTTCGCGACGTCGTTCGAGACGCCGACGACGACCGAGCTGGCCAACCGCCCGACGGGCGCGGGCGGGTTCAACCCGGAGCTGGAGCCGCAGCGGACGCGGTCGTTCGAGGCGGGCGTGAAGGGGGACGTGGGCGACGTCGCCTCCTACCAGATCGCGGCGTACCGGGCGCGCGTGGAGGACGCGCTCGTCCCGTTCGAGGTCCCGGACGCGCCGGGGCGGCAGTTCTTCCGCAACGCGGGCTCTGCGGTGCACGAGGGCGTCGAGGCGAGCGTCGTGCTCTCGCCCCTGCGCGGGCTGTCCGCGCGCCTCGCCTACACGGTGACGGACGCCCGCTTCGAGCGGTACGTGGTAGGCGACGTCGTCTACGACGGGAA
>VSDC01000431.1:0-2468 GCA_047459275.1 Gemmatimonadota bacterium | reverse complement strand
GTGATCTGCGGCACGGAGTCTGCCCATGCGTTTGGGCGACGCAATCGCGACGCATTCACACCCTAACAGTTCGGGAGAGCGCAATGGCGCGCGTGACGGAGAGCCACGGCGGGAGTGTTGGCGGCGGGGCGAACGCTTCTTCGCAGGGCCGGCTGCTGCCGATGTTCTTGCTTGCGGTCGGGCTGGCGGCGGGTGGTGCCGTGGGGTGGGCCGTGATCGGTCCCGGTCTGGCCAGTCAGCGGGCTGCGGGCGCCACGGTGGATGCGGAGAGCAGAACCTCGGCGCCGCGGGAGCGGGCCTTCTACACGATCGAGAATCTGGTCGTCAATCCCGCCGGTACGCGGGGGATGCGCTTCCTCGTCGTGACCATCGCGGTCGAGCTGGCATCGGCGGCCGCGGCCGACGAGCTGACGTCGCGTGACGCGGAGGTGCGGGATGCGCTCGTCCGCTTGCTGGGCCGGATGACGGTCGAGGAACTGGCGGACGTGGAGCGGCGCGAGGCGCTGAGGAACGAGATCCACGGCGCGGTCGCGGATCTGCTCGCGAGAGACGAGGTCGTGCGCGTGTACCTGCCCCTCTACGTGATCCAGTAGCGCCATGACTTCGGAGACGCTGTCGCAGGAAGAGATCGACCTGCTGTTCGACGGTCAGAAGCCGTCGACCCCGGCGCTGGGGCGAGCCCGGCGGCCGGACGTGCAGGTCTACGACTTCCGCCGGCCTAGCCGCATCTCGAAGGACCGGCTGCGGTCCCTCGAGGCGATGTACGACCTGCTGGCCAAGTCGCTCGAGAACTGGCTGACCACCCGGCTGCGGGCGCAGGTCGAGCTGAACCTGCTGGAGGTGCAGCAGTTCAGCTTCGGCGAGTTCGTGATGTCGCTGCCGACGCCGTGTGCGTCCTTCGTCTTCGACATCGCGGACTCGGGCGGCCAGCAGGGCGTGATCGACTTCGGGCCGGAGTTCTCCTTCTTCCTGGTGGACCGGCTCCTGGGCGGCTCCGGGCCGACGGTGGTCCTGGACCGGGCGCTGACGCCGCTCGAGAGGATGATGGTCCGGATCGCCGCGGAGCGGGTCGCCTCGCTCATCTCGGAGA
The DNA here is from genome assembly GCA_047459275.1 of Gemmatimonadota bacterium. Taxonomy (GTDB): domain Bacteria; phylum Gemmatimonadota; class Gemmatimonadetes; order Longimicrobiales; family RSA9; genus CALBZE01. Next base: position 1,378 of record VSDC01000431.1, on the reverse strand, counting down.
TCTGGCGCGATCACGTACGTCTGGAGCTGGAGGTCACGCGCTTCGAGTCGATCCCGGACATGCTCCAGATCGCGAACCGCGAGGATCCGGTGCTGGTCGCGAACATCGAGGTGACGGCGGACGGGACGCGCAGCCAGTTGCTACTGTGCCTGCCGTTCGGTGTCCTGGAGAAGTTCTTCACGTCGTCCGGGATGAAGCGGATCCACGGTCCGCGTGGCGCGGAGCACGAGCGGGAGGCGGACCGTCGCGCGGTCGAGGCCGCGATCCTCCAGACGAACGTACCGGTGCACGTGCGGCTGCCGGAGTTCGAGCTGTCGGTTGAGCAGCTCGCCTCGCTGAACGAGGGCGGAGTCCTGCTGACGGGGCGAGCGCCGGATGAGGAAGTCGAGGTCTACATCGCGGAGCAGAAGCGCTTCAAGGCGGTGGTGCGGCGCACGGGGCGGAAGCTGGCCGTGTGCATCACGGATGAGGTCTGAGTCGAGAACGTAGCAACGAGCACGGGACTGGAGGCGGGATGGAGACGACGCACAACCGGATCGAGCCAGGCGCGGCGCAGGCGGCCGTGCCGCCGACGGTTTCGAAGCCGGGAGCCGGCGGGGCAGGGGCGACGGCGGCTCCGATCTCGACGGTTTACGACCTGAAGCTGCCGGTCACCGTCGAGCTCGGCCGGACGAAGATGACGATCCAGGAGGTCCTCGGGCTGACGCGCGGCTCGGTCATCGAGCTGGATCGCCTGGTCGGCGAGCCGATCGACATCTACGCGGGCGACCGGCGGTTCGCCGAGGGCGAGGTGGTCGTGATCGGCGAGCAGTTCGGCGTGCGGATCACGCGGATCCTCACGCAGACGCCGGAGGGGCGGGCGAACGGATGATGGCTTCGCTCCTCGTCGCGGGACTGGCCCTGGCCCTCGTTCTGGTGGGCGTGGGGCTGGTGTTCCGGGCCGTGAACCGGATCGCCTTCGGCGGGAGGTACGGCGCCGGGCGCTCGGCGCTCTCGGTGGTGGCCCGCGTCGGGATCGGCCCGCGGCAGGGCCTGGCCGTGGTCCGGGTCGGCGATCGGGGCGTCGTCGTCTCGATGGGCGAGGGCGGCGTGCATCCGGTCATGGAGCTGAGCGCCGACGAGCTGGCGGCGTTCGAGGGGTACGGCGCGGCGGCCTCGAGCAGGGCGATCGCCGCGGCCGGTACTGCCGCCGCGACGACGTCTACGGCCGTCGACTCGGCCGCTGCGCGCCTCGTGCAGCGGTGGAGGCGCTTCGCAGTGTTTGCCATCGCCGCCGTGCTGCCCTTCGTTGCACTCGTCGCTCTCGCCGAGCCGGCGGCGGCGCAGACGGCGGGGACCACACCCGGCGTCGCCACGATCGACAGCGTCGCCTCTCGGC
>VSDC01000027.1:0-12019 GCA_047459275.1 Gemmatimonadota bacterium | reverse complement strand
ACGCTTCGCCGATGATGGCCGCGAGGCGGTCGAGCTCGGGCGAATCGCCGTACTCTTCGCGGAACGACTGGAACTCGCTCCACGCGGCATCGAGATCGCCGTCGCGGGCGGTCAGCTCGATGCGGAACGCCGCGGCGCGACGACGCTCGGGCGAGCCGGCAGCGTAAGCGGATTCGAGCGCGGCAAACGCCGCACGCGCCGTGGCCGTGTCGCCGACGGCCAGGGCGAGCTCTGCGTGGCGAGTCCGCAACGCGAGGAGCGGCTGGTCCGGAGCCTCGGCGGCGAGCAGCTCGCCGTAGGCCCAGTAGGCGAGACGTGGCAGCCGCGCGCCATCCGCCCGGCGCGCGACCTCGACCAGAAACGCTTCCCTCTCCCTGAGGTCCAGCTCCACGGCGACCTCGCGCGCGATCGCCTCGGCGCGCTCGCCGAGACCGGCGTCAATGGCGAACCCGACGGCCACCCGCTTCCGTTGCGTCGTCGTCGGCTTGCGCGTCAAAGCGTCGATCAATCCCGGGACGAGGCGGGCGCCGCCGTCGGGGAGCGCGCTGAAGCGACGTCGCACGAGCGTCGCGCCCCGGCCCTCGGGACCGATGGCCCGCTCCCACTCACGGATCGCACGCCGGTCCTCGCCGAGGTGCGCGAAGGCCTCGCCGAGCTCGAGGGCGAGTGCGTCGGGACGCCCGATCCGGGCCCGGCCTCGCTCGAGGACCTGTACGGCCCGGGAGTGCATCCCACGGGCGGCGTATACCTGGGCGATCTCGCGATACGGCGTCTCGAGCTTCGGCATCGCCGCGATCCACGCCTCGGCCGCCTCCTCGAACCGGTCCATCCGGTCCAGCTCGGCGAGCGTCTTGAGGCGGAGCTGGTGCCCCATGGTGGAGGTGGGATCGGCCTCCAACAGCCGGTCGACGGGGGTGAGGAGGTCGGCCAGGCGCCCCTGGACCCTGTAGACCCGCTCGAGCGCCAGCAGCGCACTCACCGCGGTCGGGTCCTTTTGCAGAATGCCCTCGAGGATGCGCTCGGCGCCGGCGAAATCGCCGGCCGCCTCCCGCACGGCCGCCTCCCGCAGCAGCCGCACCTCATCGTCCCCGCTAGCGTCCGCGCCCTGGCCCCTCGCCGACGACGCCGGGCACAGTACGGCCAGCCCGAGGACGCAGAGCTGGACCGCAACCCTCCATCGGGTGACAGGCACGTTTCTCTCCCTCAGCGTTCAGGGGACCCGCCCGGCGAGCGACCCGTCGTGGCCGCCGGGTCGCCGCCTCGATTGAGCCGGTCGAAGTACTCGAGCACCAGCCTGCGATACGCCGGGGGCAGCGAGCGCAGAGCCTCCGCGTCGGGCAGGGGGAAGCGCGGGCCCGCGCGCAGCAGCTCGGCATCCAGCGGCCCTGCGCGAGACACGCCCACGTTGCCGGGCCTCTCGGCGACGCGCTCGTTGGAGTACTCCTCGCGCTCGAGCGTGCGGCCGGCGTCCAGCAGGCGATGGAACAGCCGCTCCTGACGGGTCAGGAGTTCGGGAGTCAGTCGGCCGCCGTCGAGCTCGCGGGCGATCGCTTCCGCTTCGCGGGCGAGCTCGTCCAACTGGCCGAGGACGTCGTCCTGGCCGCCGACCATGTCGTTGAGCCCGCCGAGCCTCCTCGCGATGTCGCGCTGCTCGCGCGCCATGCGCTGCATCTGGTCCGCCATCGCCCGCGGTCCCAGGTCGAGGGGGAGGAGAGAGTTGGCCTGGCCGTTCAACGCCCCCTGCTGCTTCGCCAGCTCCGCGAGCTGCTCCAGCGCCTGCTGCAGCCCCGTGCCGGCCTGGGACTGCTCGATCTGCTCGCCGTTCTTGAGGAGCTCGAGCGCCAGGCGGTTGAGCGCTTCGATCGTCTGACGCGCTTCCTCGATGGGCATCCCCTGCCGGCCGTTCCGCCCGTCGAGCGCGTCCATCGTCTGCTGCATGCTCAGCATGGCCCGCCCGAGGGCGGCGCTCACGTCCTGGTTGACCATCGCCGAGCGGCGGCCGGTCTCGGCCAGGTTGCGACCTAGCGCCTCGAGGCTCTGCTGGAGCGCGGCCTGCTCGGCACGGATCGTCTGGAGCTCCGACGACCCGCCGGGTCCGGGCTGACCTCCGGAGGGCTGCCCGCCGGGGCCGGGCTCGCCCATCTGCTGGCGCTGCCCCTGCGATCCACGGCCCCTCTGACCCTGACCCTGCTGGCCCTGGCCCTGATCGCCCGCCCCTTGTCTGGTCTGCTGACCGGACCCGCTCTGGTTCCCCGACTGGCCCTGCTGGCCGGGCTGCATCTGCTGGCCGGACTGCTGCCCCTGTTGCCCCGAGTCCTGCCCCTGCTGCCCGGACTGGTTGGCCTGCGGTTGTCGAGCGTCGGCGTTCTGCTGCTCACCGAACTGACCGCCTTGCTGCAGCTTCTCCATCTGCTGGAGCAGCTCCGCTTGACGCTGCGCGAGCTCGAGCGCCTCGTTCGCCGCCTGCTCGACCGATTGCCGCGTCTCGTCGCGCCAGGCCCTGGCCATCGCATCCCGGGCCGACTCCAGCGACTCCGCGACCTGTTCGAGCTGCTTTGCCGCCTCGGCGCCGCTCTGGCCCGCCTGCTGCCCCTGCCCCTGCTGCGCCTGCTGGGCCGCCCGCTCCATCGACTGCTGCGCCGCCTCGAGCTGCCTCGACGCCGCCGCGGTCTGCTCCGCCGTCGATTGCTCGCCCTGCTCCCGGAGCTGCTGCATGAGCGCCGCCATCTGGCGCTGGAGGGACGCACCCCGCTCGGCCAGCTCCTTCTGCTGCGCCACCCGCTCGGGCGTCAGCGCCCCGGGCTGTTTGAGCTCTTCGGCCAGCGCCTGCTGCTGAGCGGCGAGCTCCCGCGCCTCCCTGGCCGCAGCGTTCATCTGCTGTTCGAGCGCGGCACGCCGCATGAGCTCGAGGCTCTGCTCGATCTGCCGACGGAACTCCTCCTGCTGCTCCGCGAGTTGCTCGAGGGCGCGTTGCAGCTCCTCCGAATCCATCTCGTCCACCGAGTTGCGAAGCTGCTCGAGCCGCTCGCGCAACTCGGGCGAGAGGAGCTGGTCGTAGAGCTGGCGCAGCTCCGCGAGGCGCTGCTGGAGCGCGGGATCCTGCAGCCCCGCCGCCTCGAGGGCGCGCTGGAGCGCCTCCGTCCGCTCCCGCATCCTCGCGACGCGGTCGATCATCTGCTGCTGATTCTCGACGATCTGGCGGACCTGCTCGCGTTGCGCGAATCCAGGCCTCCAGTCCTCACCGTGCCGGCCACCGGCGGACCGGCCGACGTTCGTCCCGCCCGACTCGGCCCTCCCCGTCGACCCGCTGCGCGCCGACCGCGCCGACTGACGCGCCAACCCTCGCGTCGACGCCTCGAGCTGCTCCGCCGAGCGCGCGAGGGACTCGGCCTCGTCGACGAGCGTCCGGGCCTGCTCATCGGCCTGCCGCCGCAGCTCTTCCATCCCCGGGAGCCGCAGGACGTGCGTGGCCGACACGCCGACCTGCCGCGCGGGCGACGCATCGACGACGCGGACGAAGTAATGCAGCTCGTCGCCCGGGAGCAGGCTACGCTCCCTGGCGTCGAGGACCGCGCGCAGGATCGCGCGCTCGGGGTCGCCGTCCAGCGTCAGGACTTCCTCGACCGGCTCGCCCTTCTCGCCCAGACGGCTGACTCGCCAGCTCACGAGGGTCGCCGAGTGCAGTCCGTTGTCGTCACGTGCATCCGCGACGATGGGCTGCCGCAGGTCCGGCCCCAGGATGGTGTCCGGGCCGGGGAACATGATCTCGACCACCGGCGCGCCGTCCGGGACGACCGTGAGCTCCAGCGGCGGCGGCGAGGTGACCGGCACGCCGCCCTTCTCGTCGGTCAACGACCAGTGGTACGTTCCGCTCGCGGTGGGTTTCCACCGCCCGGCGAACCGGTCGCCCGTCACCTGGAACGCGATCCTGCTCGCGCCGTCCGAGCGCAGCAGAGAAGCTTCCTGGAGACGCCGGGTCGCACGGCCGCGGACGCGCAGCTCCGTGCCCTCCGGCACCGTCAGCGGCGGCACGTCGCCCTCGAAGCGCTCCGGCTCCCGATTCAGGTACGCCGGGTACACGACGTCCACGACCAGATCCGAGAACAGGAGCGGGTCGAGGGGCGTGACCCGGAAGGTGTCGCTCACCGCACCGTCGGGGGCCACGACCCAGTAGACCATCCCCGCGTCGATGCCGGTGATCCTCGTCCGCACCCGCCCGTCGGAAAGCGCGAGGCGACGCTGCCGCGGCACGTCGCCCTCGACCCGCCAGCGCAGCACGACCTCGGAACGGCCGGGCGCCTCGATCGCCACGTCCAGGTGCGCCCCTCGCGGGAGCTCGACATCGCCCGGCTCGACGGTGATGGCCGGCAACGGAGGCGGAGAGAGGTGATCGACCGGATTCAGCAACGCACCCCACGCGGCTCGCGAGCGCTCCGGCGAGACGAAACCGAGCACCGCGGCCAGCAGCGCGAGGCCCGAAAAGAGCAGGAGCGCCCGCTGGCGCCGCCGCCGCGCCTCCTCGCCGACGTGCCCGGCCAGGTCCCGCGGCGTCGCCCCCGAGAGCGTCCTCGCCAACGCCGCCTCCGCACGCAGGTACAGCGCCTCCGAGGTGCCCGCCGGCAGGGCGCGGCTCAGCTCCAGGACGCCACGCACGCTCCCCTCCGGAAGCCCGCGTCCCCGCTCCGTCGCGGCTGCGACCATCGCATCGTTCACGGACGCGACCCAGCGACGCACCGCCCACGCGCCGACCGCGACCGCCGTCCCGAACGCCGCCACCACGACGACCAGCGGGATCGCGCTCGGCGCACTCCACGCGCGCGCGGTCCCCATGATCCACGCCAGCGTCAGCGCGATGGGCACCGCCGCCAGCGCCACCGCGCCCGCCGCGAGTATGCCATCCCGCCTCACCTGCCGCCGCGCCGCCGCCAGATTACTCCAGAGTCGCTGTCCCGCAGGGCTCATCGCGCCACCTGTGCCAGAGCGTAAAGGAACAGATTGACCCCCATCCGCAGCGCTGCTTCACGCGCCTCTGGTGGATCGCCGTGTACGTCGGGGTTTTCCCAGCCGTTGCCGAGATCCGATTCGTAGCTGTAGAAGACGACCAGGCGCCCTTCGTGGAAGATGCCGAACCCCTGTGCCGGTTTGCCGTCGTGCAGGTGGATCTTCGGCAAGCCGTTCGGGAAGTCGTAGAACGTGTGGTAGATGGGATGGTCCGCGGGGATCTCGACCAGCTCCTTGTCCGGGAACACCCGTTTGATCTCGCGGCGAAAGCTCTCGTCCAACCCGTAGTTGTCGTCCGCGTGGAGGAACCCGCCCGCCAGGAGGTACTCTCGCAGCGCCCGGACCTCCTCCTCGGAAAAACGAATGTTGCCGTGGCCCGTCAGGTAGAGGTACGGAAAGTCCCGGAGCTTCGGCGAGGTCAGCCGCACCGTCTGTCGCCGGGTGTCGGTGATCGGAAGCCCCGTGCGTTCGCGGATGGCCTGGAGGAGGTTCGGCAGCCCCGACGGGTTCGCGTACCAGTCGCCGCCACCGTCGTACTGGAGCTGCGCAATGGTCAGAATCGGGCCGGACTCGGCCGGCACCGCCGCCGCCACCTGCAAGAGGATTCCGAACACCAGGGCACTCAAGGTCCGTCTCCTTCGCCTTCTCCCGTGAGCGAGAGCACGACGTCGTACGCCGCATTCCTGGAGATGCCGAGCCGCCGGGCGAGCTCCTTCGCGACCGCGCTGGGACGCTCTCCGCGGTCGAGCATCTCACGTGCGACCTCGCGCGGGTCGGGCCGGCTCAGGTCGTCATAACTCTCGTCGGAACGCCCACTTACGACCACGACGACCTCGCCTCGCGCAGGCTCTCGCTCGTAGTAGGCAACCGCCTCGGCCAATGTTCCGCGAAACACCGTTTCGTGGACCTTGGTCAATTCCCTCGCGACCGCGACCTCCCGGTCCGGCCCACACCGCTCGGCCAGGTCACGGAGCGTGGAGACCAGCCGGCCCGGCGCCTCGAAGAGGATCGACGTGTGGTCCAGCGCCGCGATCTGCCGGAGCCGCTCCTCCCGAGCGCGCCCGCCGCGCGGGAGGAACCCGAAGAACGTGAACGGCTCCGGGTCCAGCCCCGAGACGACCAGCGCGGCGAGCAGCGCCGAGGCACCGGGCACCGGCACGACCTCGTGACCCGCCTCGAGCACCTTCCGCACGATCCGTGCGCCGGGATCCGAGACCAGGGGGGTGCCCGCGTCGGACACGATCGCAACGTCCTGCCCCGCGTCCAACCATTCCAGGAGCTGGGCCGCCCGCGCCGCTTCGTTGTGAGCATGCGCGGAGACGAGCGGCGTCGAGATATCGTAATGCCGAAGCAGAATCCTCGTGCGGCGGGTGTCTTCAGCCAGGATCCGATCCACCTGGCGGAGCACCTCGACCGCGCGATGGGTCATGTCGGCGAGATTTCCGATTGGAGTGCTTACAATATAAAGTCGCGACATAACTTACGATTTGTCAACGGGCGGACGGCAAGAAAAAAGGACCGGCAGCTTCACGCTGCCGGTCCGGGCTCCGGCGTGAGCGGACCTGCGGACGTTACCCGCTCGCCGCACGGCCACGGGGCGCCGCAGCGCTCACGCAAGGTGCTCCTGGATCTTCCGCTCGAGGTGCGGCTTGGGCACCGCGCCCACGACGGTGTCCACGTGCTTGCCATCCTTGAAGAACAGGATGCTCGGGATCGAGCGGATGCCGAACCGCATGGCGGTCTGCTGGTTCGCATCCACATCCAGCTTCGCGACCGTCACCTTCCCGGCGTACTCGTCGGCGAGCTGCTCGATGATCGGCGCGACCATCCTGCAGGGGCCGCACCAGGCGGCCCAGAAATCGACGATCGTGAGACCTTCGGATTTCTCGACGACCTCTGCGAAGTTGGAATCCGAAACGGTCTTCACGTTGCCATTGTCGGCCATCCCCATTCCCTCCTGTGGCCAGCGGCCGTGGCCGAGCCGCCGGCGTCGTGTTAGCTTCCGAAGGACAGCGGAGTTTGCAAGAACCCGGCCGCCCTAACCCATGGAACAGCGACTTCTCGACCACGTTGCGATCGCCGTGGCCTCGATCGATGAAGCGCTTCCCGTGTTCGAACTCCTGACGGGAGGCGTAGGTTCCCCGCGAGAGCGGGTAGAATCCCAGGGCGTGGACGTCGTCTTCGTCGGCACCGGCGTCGGGCGCGTGGAGCTGATCGAACCGGTTTCGCCGGATTCGCCCGTGGCCCGCTTCCTCGAGAAACGAGGCCCCGGGCTCCATCACCTGGCCTACAGAGTACCGGACATCGAAGCCGCGCTCGCGCGGCTGTCGGCCGCCGGCATGCGCCTGATCGACGAGCGCCCGCGGCCGGGCGCACACGGTCGCCTCGTGGCTTTCGTCCACCCCGCCAGCACCGGAGGCGTCCTCATCGAGCTGGTTCAGGAGTGAGCGCCCGGCGGAGGGATCGGCACCCGATCAAGCCCCCGCAGTAATCCGCAGGATGTCGATGTTCTCGACGAGCCAGCCGGCCTTGTCGCTGCGCACCACCGTGAACGGCACGGGGATCCTCCGCTCGCCGACCTGGAGTCGGACCACGACCAGGACGGCCTCGCTGCTGCGACCGGGGGCGGGCATCTTGTCCTCGACCGCGTAGTCGTCGTGCCGAAGCACCGAGGCCAGCGCGAACATCCGGCGTTCGACCTCCGGCCGCGGATCGCGGTCCAGGACGGAGCCCGCCTTGGTCCCGAAAAGGCGGGCCATGGTCTCGTAGTCCCGTGCGTTGGCGGCGCGGAGGAAGCGTTCGACCGTGAGCACCGGCGCAACATCTACGTCCGGAGGCTGGACGGCGATGCGCTCGGTCCGCGTCGTACACGCCGACAGGGCCAACACGAGCGGGAGTACCATCCGGAAGGCCGCGTTCACGGAGCGACGTCGCATCCACCGACTCCTGAAAAAAGGGAACCGCGCCCGGGACGACGGTCCGGGCGCGGTCGAAGGTTAGGTGGGCACGGGACCCCGTGTCAAGCGACGGCCGGGCTCCAGACGCGCGGTGCGTCTCGACTCGACTCGTGCCGCGCGCCCGGGTTCCGTCCGTACGGCGCCCGGCTCACGCGACCGCCGACGCCGCAGGCGCGCGGGAGAAGGTGAGACGGGCCGCCCCCTCCTCGCGGTCGGCCACGATCGCGTCCCCCTCCTGGAAGTCGCCCTCGAGGAGCGCCAGGGCGAGCGGGTTCTGGAGGAGCCGCTGGATCGCCCGCTTGAGGGGGCGCGCCCCGAAGGCGGGGTCGTATCCTTCCTCGGCGATCAGGCGCCGCGCCGCGTCCGTCACCTGCAGCGTGATCTTCCGTTCGGCGAGGAGCGCCTGGACCCGGCGGAGCTGGAGCTCCACGATCCGTTCGATCTGCTCCTGGCCGAGCGGACGGAAGACGATGATATCGTCGATCCGGTTCAGGAACTCCGGTCGGAAGTGACGGGACAGCTCGCCGCGCACCTGGGCCTCGACCTCCTCCCACGGGACGTCGCCGGCCCGTTCCAGGATGAACCGGCTCCCGATGTTGGACGTCATGAGCACCACGGTGTTGCGGAAGTCCACCGTGCGCCCCTGCGAGTCGGTCAGCCGACCGTCATCCAGGATCTGGAGGAAGAGGTTGAAGACCTCGGGGTGCGCTTTCTCGATCTCGTCGAACAGCACCACCGAGTAGGGGCGCCGGCGCACCGCCTCCGTGAGCTGGCCGCCCTCCTCGAATCCGACGTACCCGGGCGGCGCGCCGATCAGCCGGGCGACGGCGTGCTTCTCCATGTACTCCGACATGTCGATGCGCACGAGCGCATCCTCGTCGTCGAAGAGGAACTCGGCCAGCGCCCGGGCCGTCTCGGTCTTCCCCACGCCCGTGGGCCCCAGGAAAATGAAGCTCCCGATCGGCCGGTTCGGATCTTGGAGCCCCGCGCGGCTGCGCCGCACCGCGTTGGCCACCGCCTGGACCGCCTCGTCCTGGCCGACCACGCGCGAGGACAGGACCTCCTCCAGGTGAACCAGACGCTCCCTCTCGGACTCCAGCATCCGGGCGACCGGGATCCCCGTCCACTTGGAGACGACCTCGGCGATGTCCTCGGCGTCGACTTCCTCCTTCAGGAACTTGCCCTCGGCCTGGAGCTCGGCCAGCCGCGCCTCCGCGGCCGCCAGCTCCCGCTCCTGCTGGGGGATCTCGCCGTACTGGATCTCCGCGGCCCGGTTCAGATCCCCCGTGCGCGTCGCGCGCTCGGCTTCGATCTTCAGGGCATCGATCCGTTCCTTGATCTCCCGGATCCGGCCGATCTGGATCTTCTCGGCCTGCCACCGGGTCTTCATGGCGTTGGAGCGCTCGCGCAGCTCGGCGAGCTCCGCCTCGATCGCCTCCCTCCGCTCCACCGCCTCGCGGTCCTCCTCGGACGCGAGCGCGGTCCGCTCGATCTCGAGCTGCGTGATCCGCCGCTCGACGTCGTCGATTTCCTGCGGCAGAGAGTCGATCTCGATCCGCAACCGGGACGCGGCCTCGTCGATCAGGTCGATCGCCTTGTCCGGGAGGAACCGCCCGCCCACGTACCGGTCCGAGAGGCGCGCGGCCGCCACGATCGCGGCATCGGTGATCCGCACGCCGTGGTGGACCTCGTAGCGCTCCTTCAGCCCGCGCAGGATCGCGATCGTGTCCTCGACGCTGGGCTCGCCCACGTACACCGGCTGGAACCGACGCTCCAGCGCCGCGTCCTTCTCGATGTGCTTCCGGTACTCGTCCAGCGTGGTCGCGCCCACGACTCGGAGCTCGCCGCGCGCGAGCGCCGGCTTGAGCATGTTCCCGGCGTCGACGGCGCCCTCGGCCGCGCCCGCGCCGACGATCGTGTGCAGCTCGTCGATGAAGACGATGAACCGCCCCTCGGCCTCCGTGATCTCCTTCAGAACGGCTTTGAATCGCTCCTCGAACTCTCCCCGGTACTTGGACCCGGCGATGATGGCCCCGATGTCCAGGGAGACCAGCCGCTTGTCCCGCAGGGACTCCGGCACGTCCCCGCTCACGATCCGCTGCGCCAGCCCTTCGACGATCGCCGTCTTGCCGACGCCCGGCTCGCCGATCAGGACCGGGTTGTTCTTCGTGCGCCGGCTGAGCACCTGGATGACCCGCCGGATCTCCTCGTCCCGCCCGATCACGGGATCCAGCTTCCCCTGACGCGCCAGCGCCGTGAGATCCCGGCCGTAGCGCTCGAGCGCACGGTACTTGTCCTCGGGCGCCTGGTCGGTCACGCGATGCGGACCGCGCACCGCCTCCAGCGCGGTGAGCAGCGCCTCGCGCGTGGCCCCCTGCGCGCTCAGCAGGTCCCGCGTCGTCGACCCCTTCTGCCCCGCAAGCGCGATCAGGAGATGCTCGGTCGAGATGTACTCGTCGCCCAGGCCGCGCGCCTCCTCCTCGGCGCGGCCGAAGATCTGGTTCAGTTCACGACTCACGGACGGCATGACGCCGCCGGTCTGCTTCGGCAGGCGCTCCAGCTCCCGCTCCAGCTCCTCCTCCAGGCGCGGGATCCTCACGCCGACCTTCTGAAGGATCGGGACGGCGATCGTGCCCTCCTGCTCCAGCAACGCGCGCAGGAGGTGCACATCCTCGAGCATAGGGTTGCCGCGCCGCTGCGCCTCGGCCATCGCCGCCTGGATCGCCTCGCCCGCCTTGATCGTCAATCGATCCGCGTTCAGCACCTTGATCCCCCCGGCTCTCGAAAACCACGGCGTCCGGTCCAGCGTCGGACACCGTTCCGTCCAATGTCATCTGGATTTGCCCGGAGCCCCGGGCAAGGGGCATGCCCTCTCACTCTGTCAATTCGGCAGTACCCCTCAGGGTGCGGGCGGCTCCCTTCGAGGCGGTGAGAAGCGGTCCGCGCGCGGCGCCCGCGAGGGTCTCTTACGAAGGCGAGCGTGCCGGGCGAGCCGGCGTACAGGCGAGTCGGATCGCTCCGGGCCATTCACGGGGCACGGGGCGCGCTCAACTCGCGGGGAGCGGGGCGTGCTCAACTCGCGCGGCGTCCGAATGTGCGCAGCAGCACGCCGGACAAGAGGACGGCCACGCCGATCCAGATGAGCCAACGATTCTCGGTCGCGACCCCCACGAGTCCGACGAGTGCGCCGATGATGAAGATCACGATCTTCCACTGGAGGAAGGGATCGGGGCCGCGGGTCTCTCGAGAGGGGCGGAACATGGGGGTCACCGGGGTGCCTTGCGTTCGAGGAACCTCCGGACGCCTTCGCGAGTGTCCTCGGTCATCCGGGCCAGGACGTTGACCTCGGCCCCGCGCGCGATCGCCTCCTCGAAGGAGGCGCCGTCCATTCCGTAGAAGAGCCGCTTGATGAGGCGGAGCGCGGAAGCGGATCGTCCGGCGAGCTCGCGGGCGTACTCCATGGAGTCGGCCTCGAACGTGGCGGCCGGGAGGACGCGGTTGACCAGGCCGAGGCGGTGCGCCTCCGCGGCATCGATCCGGTCACCTCGAGCGACGAGCTCGAAGGCGATCTTCTCTCCGCAGGCGCGGCGGAGCAGCGCCATGACCATGGCGGGGACGAAGCCGAGGTGGACCTCGGGGTAGCCGAAGCGGGAGTCCTCGCTTGCGAGGACGACGTCGCAGGCGGTGGCGAGTCCGGCGCCTCCGGCGAAGGCGTTGCCGTGGACGGCGGCGACGATCGGCTTCGAGAGCCGGCGCATGCGGATGAGGAGGTCGCCGAGGGCCGCGGCGTCGTCCAGGTTCTCGAGGGGGCCGGTCCCGGCGGCGATGCGCTCGAGCTGGGCGAGGTCGGCGCCGGCGCAGAAGTCCTTCCCCGCGCCGCGCAGGAGGACGACGCGCGCCTCGGGGTCGCGGTCGGCTCGCTCGAACGCCTCGTGCAGCTCGGCCACCATCCGGTCGTCGAGCGCGTTCCGCTTGTCCGGGCGATTCAGGGTGACGAGGGCAACGCCCGCGTCGACGGAATAGAGAACCCTCCGAGATTCTTCCATGATCTCACCCTTCCC
>VSDC01000430.1:0-2491 GCA_047459275.1 Gemmatimonadota bacterium | reverse complement strand
AAGTACCACGAGGATCCGCTGGAGAACGCGCCGCAGCCGTTCCTCGACCGGGTCGTGCTCGAGACGGGGGAGAAGACGCGGATCTTCGAGAGCGCGGCCGATCGCTACGAGGACGTGGTGGCCGTGCTGGACGACGAGGCGCGCGGGGTCGTCATCTCCCGCGAGTCGCCGACGGAGGTGCCGAACTACTTCCATCGCAACCTGGCGACCGGCGCCGAGCGGCGCCTGACGGAGAACCGGGACTACACGCCGGACCTCACGCGGGCGCGCCGCGAGGTGATCGAGGTCACGCGCGCGGACGGGGTGAAGTTCTGGGTGCGGGTCACGCTGCCGGAAGGGTTCACCCCGGGGCAGCCGCTCCCGGCGATGTTCTGGCACTACCCGCGTGAGTACACGTCGGAGAAGGAGTACCAGGAGTCGAACCGGCGCTACAACAAGAACCGGTTCCCGATGCTCGGGCCGCGCTCGATGGACCTGCTGGTCCGGCGCGGGTGGGCGGTGGTCGAGCCGGACATCCCGATCATCGGGCCGCGGGACCGCTGGAACGACCTGTACGTGATGCACCTGCGCAACTCGTTCGCCGCGGCGATCGACGCCCTGGACCGGCTGGGCTACATCGACCGCACCCGGCTGGCGGTGGGCGGACACAGCTACGGCGGTTTCGGGACGATCAACGCGATGATCCACACGCCGTTCTTCAAGGCGGGGATCGCGGGCGCGCCGAACACGAACCGCACGTTGACGCCGTCGGGCTTCCAGCGGGAGCCGCGGACGCTGTGGGAGGCGCGGGACACGTACATCCGCATGTCGCCGATCTTCTGGCTGAACGAGATCAGCGGCGCGCTGCTGATGTACCACGGCATGGACGATCAGAACGTGGGGACGTTCCCGGACAACTCGTGGCGGGCGTTCCACGCGCTGGACGTGCTGGGGAAGACGGCGGCGCTGTACTGGTACCCGTACGAGGACCACGGCCAGCGGGCGGAGGAGACGCTCCTCGACATGTGGGCGCGGTGGATCGCCTGGCTGGACGCGCACGTGCTCGGCAAGGGCAAGGCCGACGTGGTCGCGGCGGACGCCGCCGAGGCCGGAGGAGAGCGGTAGGCGCAGCGCCGGGTCGCATTTCGAGGCGCCCCCATCGATCCCGAGATAGAGGACGGAGGTCCAGGATGTCGTCGAAACGCATTTCGGCCGTGGTTGTCGCGCTGTTGGCGCTGGGCGGTACGGCGCGGGCGCAAGAGGCGGGAGCGCCGCCGAGCGTGGACCTGCGACTGTACGAGATCGCCGGCGCAGCGCGGGCGGAGCGGATCGAGAAGGACATTCGGAAGCTCGTGAGCTTCGGCACGCGGCACACGTTGTCGGACACCGTGTCGGAGACGCGCGGGATCGGCGCCGCGCGGCGGTGGATCAAGGCGGAGTTCGACCGGATCTCCGCCGAGTGCGGGGGGTGCCTCGAGGTCTTCTACCAGCGCCATCTGGTGAAGGGCGACCCGAGGAGCCGGATCCCGCGGGACACGTGGATCGTCAACGTGGTCGCCATCCAGCGCGGGACGACGCACCCGAACCACTACGTCATCATGACGGGGGACATCGACTCGCGCGTCTCGGACGTGCTGGATGCGACGAGCGACAGCCCGGGCGCGAACGACAACGCGAGCGGCGTTGCCGGGGTGCTCGAGGCGGCGCGGGTGCTCTCGAAGTACCGGTTCGCCAAATCGATCGTCTACGCCGCACTCTCGGGTGAGGAGCAGGGGCTGTACGGCGGGCAGTACATGGCCCGGGTCGCCCGCGACGAGGGGTGGATCATCGAGGCGGTCCTCAACAACGACATGATCGGCAACATCGAAGGTGTGGACGGGGTGATCAACAACACCGAGTTCCGCATCTTCAGCGAGCCGACGCCGGTGACCGAGACCGAGGCCGAGCGGAGGGCCCGGCGCTTCACCGGGGGCGAGGTGGATGGGCCGTCGCGTCAGCTGGCGCGTTACATCGCGCGGCTGACGGAGCAGTACATGCCGGCGCTCAAGCCGATGATGGTGTACCGCCTCGACCGCTACGGCCGCGGCGGGCACCATCGTCCGTTCAACGACCTGGGCTTCCCCGGCGTACGCATCATGGAGGCGCACGAGAACTACTACCGCCAGCACCAGGATGTGCGCACCGAGACGATCATGGTGAAGGCGGCGGACGGGACGGAGCGGCCCGTCGAGATCAAGTACGGGGACGTGATCGAGGGCGTGAACTTCGACTACGCGGCGAAGCTGACGGGCGTGAACATGATCACGCTGGCGTCGCTGGCGTGGGCGCCGCCGCCGCCGGACTCGGTGCGGATCACGGGCGCGGTGCGCCCGGCGCCCACGCTGCGCTGGAAGAAGGTGGACTCGCCCCTCGTCGCCGGGTACAAGGTGTACTGGCGTCTCACGACGGAGCCGCAGTGGACGCACTCGCGGTGGGTCGGCGACGTCTCGGAGTTCACGATGGACGGGTTCAT
>VSDC01000429.1:0-2493 GCA_047459275.1 Gemmatimonadota bacterium | reverse complement strand
GCCCTCGGCACGAGCTCCTCTCCCTCCGTCCGGGCGACCACGGCCGCGACCATGAGATCGCCGGTGATGTTGACCGCGGTGCGCATCATGTCCAGGATCCGGTCCACGCCGAGGATGAGCGCGATCCCGGCGGCCGTGTGCGCGCCCAGGCCGACGGACTGCAGAACGAGGATCAGCGTGACGATTCCGGCGCTCGGAACCCCCGCAGCGCCGATGCTGGCCAGCGTCGCCGTCAGCACGATCGTGGCCTGGTCGGCCACGCCGAGCGGTACGCCGTAGATCTGCGCGATGAACATCACGGCGACCGCCTGATAGAGCGCGGTGCCATCCATGTTGATCGTCGCGCCGAGCGGCAGGACGAACGAGCTGACCTCCTTGGAGACACCCAGGTTCTGCTCGGCCGTCTCCATCGTCACCGGCAGCGTGGCGTTCGAGCTCGAGGTCGAGAAGCCGACCAGCGGCACCTGCGCGATGCGACGGAAGAAATGGAAGGGGTTCAGCCGGGCGCCGAAGCGGACGAACATGCTGTACGTGCCGAAGGCCTGGAGCAGAAGCCCGGCCACGACAGTGAGCGCGTACACCATCAGCGACCGGAGCAGGTCCAGCCCGAACCGGGCGACCACCGAGCCGATCAGCGCGAACACCGCGTACGGCGCGAGCCGCATGATCCACTCGATCATCACCATGACCGTGTCGTTCACGCCCTCGAAGAACGTGAGCACGGCCCGGCGGCGCTCTTCGGCGATCATCCCGATCGCCGCACCGAAGACGAGCGTGAAGATGATGAGCGGCAGGAGATCCGCGTTCGCCGCAGCCTGGATCGGATTCGATGGAATCATCCCCAGGAGCACATCGACGACGCCCGGGGTCTCCTCCGCGAGCTGGAGTCGCGCCTGCGCCTCGCCGGCGAACGCCGCCGCGAGCTCGTCGCGCGTCTGCGGATCCACCCGTGAGCCCGGCCGGACGATGTTCGAGAGCACCAGCCCCAGCGTCACCGCGATCGCCGTCGTCCCCAGGTAGAGCGCGACGGTCTTCCCGCCCAGCCGCCCGAGCTTGCGGACGTCGCCCAGCGACGCGGTCCCGACCATGAGGCTCGCGACGACGAGCGGGATCACCACCATCGTGATCAACTTGATGAACGCAGTGCCGACCGGCTCGATTCCGACCAATACGGCGCGGAGCCATTCGATCTCGAGCAGGTTCGCCGTGAGACCGAATGCAATGCCGAGCCCGAGGGCGATCAGGATCTTGGTGTAGAGCTGCATGCCCTCTCCATACAACAACTTGCGAAGAATGATCCGTGACCCTGGAAACGGCGAAGTTTAGGCCCTATGGGCCGGAGGCGCAACCGCTGGCCACTCGATTCCGCGCGCCGGGACTGCTACATTTGCGACCATGAGAACGATCATCCTCTTCTTGCTGCTGCTCTTCGTCGCGTGCGACCGGTCGGAGCGCCAGGGCGCCACGCCGCCGGACGGCAGGTCCGGCGGCGCGGGGGTCACCGCCACCTACGACCGGAGCTTCCTGCTCCTCTCCCTCCGCGCGGACACGCCGGTCGCGGCGGCGCTGGAGTTCACGACGGTCGAGGGACCGACGTCGATCCGACGGACGGCCGGCGCGTGGCTGGCCCGCAACCGCACCTGGCTGAAGCTGCTCGAGCAAGCCTGGGAGACGGAGCCGATCCGCGAGCCCTGGCGCCTCGTGCCCCACGGACCGTTCCGGCTGGTCGTGGGCGAGGGGAACGAGATAGAGGCGCTCATCCATAGGGACGACTCGACGGGGTTCCGCCTCGAGCCCTCGGAGCCGCTCGCCGAATGGGGCGCAGGCGATGGAGTCCAGCTCCGGCTCCGCCGGGGGACGCTGAGTCTCGGACGAGAGTCTTTCGTGGGGCTCCTCCTCGACCTGCAGACGGGTGCGCCGATCACGCAGCCCGGGGGGACCGAGGTGGTCTTCGTGACGGACGGCCAACGCAGGAGTCTGGTGGTCGCCCGGAGCGCGGACGGCCGGGGCGGCGCGTGGCTGCGCGGCGACACGGAATCGGTGGACTGGGACCGGGTCACGATCACGCCGATTCCGGCCGAGGGGTCGGGCCCGGGCACACCTCCCGCCGGCTGGCGGGTTTCCGAGCCCACGGGCGCGCTCGCGGGCGAGTTCTACGCCGAGGGCGAGCCCATCACCGTCCGTTATCCGTCCGGCGTCGCCCGGGGCTCCCGAACGATCATGGTGCGCGGCTGGGTATCGGTTCGCGGCGACCGCCGCGACGTCTTCGGCTTGCTTCGCCACGGACTGGAGTGATCGACGCGGCGACTGAGGCGGCCCTGACGGTGCTCTTCGCATCGATCGCCGGCGGCGTGACGAACTCGGTGGCGATCTGGATGCTGTTCCATCCCTACGAGCCGCCCCGCGTCTTCGGCCGCCCGCTGCGCGCGTTCCAGGGAGCGATCCCGAAGAACAAGGCGCGTCTGGCCGCGGCGGTCGGCCGCGCGGTCGGCA
>VSDC01000428.1:0-2494 GCA_047459275.1 Gemmatimonadota bacterium | reverse complement strand
CACGCCGGCTCCAGACCGAGGAGGACGACCTGGTCACGCTCCTCTGGGAGCAGGAGTTCTCCGCGTTCCAGTACGGCTACGTGGACGTCCTCGCCGACGGGGTCGAGCTCCCGGAGGGGAATGACGGGCCGCTGGCGGGCGGGATCTCGCTCGAGGTGCTGGCCGACGACATCGGATCGCTGGAGCCGTCGTTCGAGGGCGGCGACTCGGAGCCC
The DNA here is from genome assembly GCA_047459275.1 of Gemmatimonadota bacterium. Lineage (GTDB taxonomy): Bacteria > Gemmatimonadota > Gemmatimonadetes > Longimicrobiales > RSA9 > CALBZE01. Next base: position 2,279 of record VSDC01000428.1, on the reverse strand, counting down.
GTGGTGGCGGCCGGGACGATCCGGAGGGAGGACTTCTTCGAGACGCTCTACTTCCTCGACCCGGACGAGCTGGATCGCCTGAGGCAGGAGCTGGACGACGAGTGGGCGCGGGACATGAGGGAGGAGGTCCTCCGCGCGCTCTTCGACCGCCTCGAAGATGGGAGCCCGGCCCGACAGACGGAGATCCTGGACATCCTGCGCCAGCTCCTCCCCGTATTCCTCGCCCGCGGCGACCTGGCGTCGGCGGCGATGGTGCTGCAGGAGCTCGAGGAGATCATGCGCCGCGGGGACGTCCTGGGCGCCGAGCAGCACGAGCGTGCCGACGCCCTCTTCGACGAGCTGAGCAAGCCCGCGGTGATCGGGCAGCTCCTCCAGGCGATCGAGGACGGCGCCATCGCCCCCGATCGGGAAACGCTGGCGCTCTTCCTGTCATGGCTGCGTCCCGCCGCGCTCCCGGTCCTCTTCCGGGCGGCCGAGCGATCCAATTCGGCCGTCGTTCGGGCCCGCGTCGGGCCCGCTTGCGATCGCCTCGCGGCCCAGCACCCCGACCTGGTGATCGCGCTCCTGGAATCGGACGACGACGCCGTGGCGGCCGGGGCCGCGCGGGCCGCCGGACGGTTGCGCCTCCCGGAGGCGGCGCGGGGCCTGATCCGCCTCCTCACCCGTCGGGACGCAGCCACGAGGCTGGTCGCGGTGGAGTCGCTCATCGCGCTCCACGACGCGCAGGCGATGGAAGGATTGCAAAAGGCGCTGGACGATGAGAATCGCGAGGTGCGGATCGCCGCCGCCCGTGGCCTGGGCGCGCTTCGCTACGCGCCTGCCCGCAAGAGCCTCGAGAAGGCGATCGCAGGAAAGGCGCTCCGCGACGCCGACCTGACCGAAAAGCTCGCCTTCTTCGAGGCGTACGCGGACCTCGGAGGAGCGGACGCGATAACCCTTCTGGACACGCTCCTGAACGGTCGTACCGGAATCCTCGGTCGCAGGCACTCGTCGGAGCTGCGCGCGTGCGCGGCCACGGCGCTGGGCAGGATCGGGACGCCGGCCGCGCGGGCCTGCCTCGAGCGCGCCGGGTCCGACCCGGACACCATCGTGCGTAGCGCCGTCGCCCGTGCATTGCGCCGGGAGGGCGCCACGTCATGAGACAGGGCGCCGGCGCTCCGATCGTCGCGGGAGGCACCGCGCTCCAGACCATGGGGCGCGAGCTGCTCACCGTCGCCTATGCGGCGGCGCAGTCGCTCAAGCTCTATCCGATCGAGAACGCGACAGTCCAGAACACGCTCGCCGAGTTCGAGCGCGTCGTCCGGAGGATCCTCGACGTCGAGCGCGCCATCGAGTTGCGCCTCGTGGGCGACTTCTTCTTCCTCAACGACGCGAGGCTCCGGCTCGATCTCTCCAACTACCACACCTTCTCGTTTCTTGCCGGCGTCCTCGGCCGGCACGGGATCGGCGTCGTGAACATCGAGCCGGGGGTCTTCCGGGAGGAACTCGCCATTTTCCTCTCGCTCCTCCTCTTCGATCCCGATCCGGAGGATCCGTTCGGGAAATTCGAGGGAAGGCTCGCCGACAGCCCGGTCCAGCGCATCACGGTCGGTCCGGTGGGGCAGGGCGCCGCCCGGTTCGCCGATGACGAGGAAGCCCGCAAAGCTGCCCGGCGCACCTATGCCCAGTCCGTCCACATCGCGCGCGAGGTCCTGACCGATATCAGGCTCGGCCGCGCCGTCAACCTCCGACGGGTCAAACGGGCCGTGCAGTCGATCGTCGATCAGGTGCTGAACAACGAGCAGGCCATGCTCGGGATGACGACGCTGCGCGACTACGACGAGTATACGTTCACCCACTCGGTGAACGTCTGCATCCTGAGCGTGATCCTGGGCCAGCGGCTCGGGCTCTCGAAGCTCCAGCTCTATGAGCTGGGCATGGCCGCGCTCTTCCACGACATTGGCAAGATGCGCATCGATCCGGCCATCGTGAACAAGGCCGGGTCGCTCACCGAAGAAGAGTTCGCCCAGATCATGGAGCACCCCACGGAGGGGCTTCTCGCCCTCTTCTCGATCCAGGGTCTGGCCGAGACGTCGTACCGGGTGATGCTGGCCGCCTACGAGCACCACATGAAGGCCGACCTGTCCGGGTATCCGCAGAACCGCCGGCCGCGCAAGCAGTCGCTCTTTTCCCGCATCGTCGCCGTCGCCGACGGGTTCGACGCCGGAACCTCGAAGCGCAGCTATCAGCCCATGCCGCCCACGCCGGACGCCGTGCTGCGGACCATGCGCGACGACCCG
>VSDC01000427.1:0-2496 GCA_047459275.1 Gemmatimonadota bacterium | reverse complement strand
GGTGGTGCGTTGGTGGTGAGCATCTCGTCCGGATGGTGCGCCGTCGATCGCGAGCACCGGGTCACCACCTCCGCCCATCCCACAGCTACGAAGCGTCCGACCCCGAGTCGGACACCCCCACCGTCGCAGACGCGAAAGGAAGATCTCCGGCCAGCACGAGAACTGCGCCCGCGGCAAGCTTATCCGCGGCGCACGAAGCCCGTCAATGGGCAGGTTCATCTACCCTTTACGACCAACGCCCGAGGGTATGGGACATTCTCGATGATCAGGAAGCGCTCGCCCCGAACGGCGGTGAGGAGCGGGTTCTGTCCCCCAAAGTAGATGTCGCGAAGAATCGCGCGTCCCCTCCCCCCTCACGCCGCCGCCAGTGCGAAGAACGCCCCGACCGGATCGCTCACGACACCGAAGCGGGCCTTCCCGTCTTCGCCGCGCATTACCTTGAGAACACTCCCGCCTTCCTCCTCGACGCGACGGAGGCTCTCGTCGAGGTCAGCGACAGGGAGGTAGATCAACCAAACGGCAGGGAGATCGGCGTTGACGCCGCGTGCATGGCAAATCCCGGCGATCGCGCTCCCCGCCCCACCGAGCATGGCGTAGTCCGCGTAGCTCTCGTCGCCGTCCCGCATCGCGACGTCCTGACTCCGCCATCCGATGACGGCCTCGTAGAAGGTCCGTGTGGCCGGAGCGTCCGGGACGGTCAGGTCGAGCCAGGCGATCTGCCCGAACGCCTGCTCGCGGCCCGGCTCGGCCATCTCAGCGGGGATCATCTCCACCGGCACGACCGGGATGACCCCGAAGGCGGCGCCGTTCGGATCGAGAAGCACGGCCCACTGGCTCCGGCCGGCTTCGTCCCGGGAGTGCAGGAGAACCTGACCTCCCAGCTCCGACGCCCTTTCCACACTGGCCGCCACATTGGCGACCTGGATGTGCGGCATCCACTGGAGCGGGAGCTCGGCGTACTCCCGCCCGCGCGGACCGACACCGATGATCGGCACGCCGAGGTTGTTCATCAGATCCTCACGCCAGAGAGGCCTCTCCCCGGTCGTGAGGCCCCGCGAGTAGAAACGAAGCTCGCGCTCGTGCTCCGGTACTGCGATGTCGGCGCTCAGCACGCCGCCGACCTGCGGACGGATTGGATTCGTCATCGGGGCTCCTTGGATGAGAGGTAGAGTCGCCGAACATGAACCGGAGCCCCCGGCCCGGGCAAGGGGTCGGCCGACGAGGACGGGGCCCGTCAGCGATAGGGCGCGACAAGAAACGCCCGGCCCCCTTTCGAGAGCCGGGCGCTGTCCCATGGAGCCGGCGGGAGTCGAACCCGCGTCCGCGAATAGATCCCTCAGCGCGTCTACGTGCGTAGTTCGCTGTTCTGTGTTTCTCGTCCGTTCATCGGCCAGCGAACGGCCCCTCCCGGACCAGCCGTACTGGATCTCGCCCGCGGCCGGTACGGCGTCGAACGCGGGCCAGCCCGATTTGCCGATGTCTCCGGCCTAACCTCGGGCCCGGTCCGACCGGAGACAGGTGCGTAGGATCAGACCTTACGCAGCCAGCGCCATCTGAGAGTTGGCACTTGTGTTTTGTTCCCGCTGTTTTACGAGGTTACGGGACCTCGGCACGCGGCGCCGACTTCACTAAACGCGTCGAATCCATGTCGGCCCCAGCAACTACAAAACTAGGCAAATCACGTGCCTGAGTCAATGCCGTATGGCGCGGCGGTGACGCGGTTCCGGCCCGCCTTCTTGGACGCGTACAGTGCCTGGTCGGCGGCGCCCAGGACGTCCCGGGCGTTCGCGACGCACTCCGGCACCGCGGCCACGCCGAGCGAGATCGTCACGGGGATCTCGATGCCACGCCACTCCACCGGGAACTCCGCGACGCTCCTCCGGAGGCGGTCCGCCGTCTCGACGGCCCCGGCGAGGCCCGTTTCGGGGAGGAGGACGGCGAATTCCTCGCCTCCGTACCTCGCGGCGAAATCGACGTCGCGAACCGATCCGGCCACGCGCGCCGCGACCGCCCTCAGCACGGCGTCGCCTGCCTCGTGGCCGTACGTGTCGTTGATCCGCTTGAAGTGGTCGACGTCGAGGAGGATGAGGGAGAACGGCCGGCCGTAGCGGTGATACGAACGGATCACGGCGTCGAGCCGTGCGTCGAAGGCCCGCCGGTTCGGGATCCCCGTGAGCCCGTCGTGATCGGCGCGGGCGGCGTCCTCCCTGAGGTCGCCGAGGGCCCGCGCCTGCTGCATGAGCAAGGCCGCGTACGGCGCCAGGACCTCGAGGGTGGAGATCGCGTCCGGATCGATCGCTTCCCCATCGCTGCGCCAGACGGCCACGACGCCCACGACGCCGAGCCCGGCGTCCTTGAGCGGCACTACGGCGAGCGTCTCGGGCTCGGCGATCCAGCGCTCGTGGTCCCGCGACGCCAGGGGCGTGGTGCGTTCTCCGCGGCGGCGGTCGCGCCGCGCTTCTCTCCGAGGCAGGTGGCGACCTGCGCCAGCACGGT
>VSDC01000426.1:0-2500 GCA_047459275.1 Gemmatimonadota bacterium | reverse complement strand
GAGTCGTGGTGATTTGTCGCCGCTTGCCGCCACGTTAAACAAGGTGCTAAAGAGCGACCGCCCGGCGGCACGGTCCGCTCGGGCGTTTCGAGTTTTCTGGAACCACGATCGATGACGCACGCGACGCTCGCTGTCCGCTCGATGCACATGTGCATGTGCATGCGTTCGGCTCTCCCTGCGGGAGAGGCGGGCGGCGGCGCACGCGTGTGGTTGGCGAGCGCATGACCTGACCGACCGATCGAATCGGTCTCCTGCCCGGTCCTCCCGCAGTGGAGGGCCGGGCTTTTTTCGTACCCTCGAGAAAGGAGCGACGATGAGCACCGCAGCGACGCACACGCCGCCGTTCGGCCTCGGCACGCGGGCCGTGCACGCGGCACAGGAGACGGCGGACCCCGCCACGCACGCCCGGGCCGTGCCGATCTACGCGACGACATCCTACGTCTTCGACAGCCTCGAGCACGCCGCCAACCTCTTCGGGCTCCGCGAGTTCGGCAACATTTACACGCGGATCATGAACCCGACGACGGACGTCTTCGAGCGCCGCATCGCGGACCTGGAGGGCGGCGTCGCCGCGGTGGCGACGTCGAGCGGCCAGGCGGCCGAGTTCCTCGCGATCCTCAACCTCGCCCGGGCCGGCGACTCGATCGTCGCTTCGCACTCGCTCTACGGCGGCACCTTCGCCCTCTTCCACCACACGCTCCGCCGCCTCGGGATCGAGACGCGGTTCGTCGACACCAACGACCCCGACGCCGTCGAGGCCGCCATCGACGAGACCACGCGCGCCGTCTACGTCGAGACGATCGGCAACCCGAAGCTGGACGTGCCCGACCTGCGACGTCTGGCCGACATCGCCCACGCCGCCGGCGTCCCGCTCGTGGTCGACAACACCTTCGCCACGCCGATCCTCGCGCGCCCGATCGAGCACGGCGCAGACGTCGTGATCCACTCGGCGACGAAGTGGATCGGCGGCCACGGCACCGCGATCGGCGGCGTCGTCATCGACTCGGGCCGCTTCGACTGGGCCGCCTCTCCGCGGTTCCGCTCCCTCTACGTCGACCCCGAGCCGGCCTACCACGGCCTCTCCTTCGCATCGGCGTTCGGCGACGTCGGCGGCGCCAACATCGCCTACGCGATCCGGCTGCGCGTCATGCTTCTTCGGGACATCGGCGCGGCGCTCTCACCCTTCAACGCCTTCCTCTTCCTCCAGGGGCTCGAGACGCTGCACCTGCGCATGCGACGCCACTGCGACAACGCCCTCGCCATCGCCCGCTTCCTCGAGGCGCACCCGGCCGTCGCGTGGGTGAGCTACCCGGGCCTCGAGTCGCACCCGTTCCACGAGACGGCGAAGAAATACCTGAACGGCGGGTTCGGCGGCGTCCTCACCTTCGGGGTGAAGGGCGGCGAGGAGGCGGCGCGGAGAGTCATCGAGAACACCCGGCTGTTCTCGCTCCTGGCCAACGTCGGCGACGCCAAGAGCCTGATCATCCACCCGTGGAGCACGACGCACGAGCAGCTCGCCGAGGAGGACCGCATCGCGGCGGGCGTGACGCCGGACCTGATCCGTCTCTCGATCGGGATCGAGGACGTCGACGATCTGATCCGCGACCTGGACGACGCCCTGTGCCAGGCGGTGGAGTCATGAGCGAGACCATCGTCCTGAAATTCGGGGGAACGTCTGTCGGCTCGGCGGCGCGGGTGCGGATCGCGGCCCGCCGGGTCCGCGCGCACGTGCGCCGCGGCCGGCGCGTGGTCGTCGTGGTCAGCGCCGCCGGCCAGACGACGGACCGGATCCTGGCCGAGTTGGAGGAGATCGGAGCGCTGGGTGCACCTGCGTCGGCGGCGGCAAACGCGTCGTCGGCAGGGCACGCGCCACCGACGCGTGGCGCGGATTCCGCCCCGCACGGAAGCGGTGAATGGGACGGCGTCGCGCGCGAGATCGACCGCGCCCTGGCCACGGGCGAGGACCGGTCCGCGGCAATGCTCGCGGCCGCGCTCTGCGGCCTCGGCACGCCCGCCCGCTCGCTGCGCGGCGTCGAGGCCGGTGTGCTGGTCGAGGGCGACTTCGGCGCGGGACGCATCGTCGCCGTGGACACGGAGCCGCTCCGGCGCCTGCTCGAGCGCGGCGTCGTCCCCGTCGTGAGCGGGTTCCAGGGCGTGCGCGCCGACGGCGAGACGCTCACTCTCGGGCGCGGAGGGTCGGATACCAGCGCCGTCGCCATCGCCGAGGCGCTCGGCGCGGAATGCCACATCGTGACCGACGTCGACGCCGTCTACGACCGGGATCCGCGGATCGACCCGGACGCGCGCCCCTTCGAGGCGCTCGACTACGCGTCCCTCGTCGCCCTGGTCGACGCCGGCGCGAAGGTCGTCCACCCCGCGGCCGCGCGGATCGCCGCCCGATCGGGCGTGCCCCTCCGGGTCTACCACTTCCGCGCGCCGATCGCGGGCACGGGGACCCGGATCGCCCCGGGGCTCGCCGCCGCGCCGGCGCTCGCCGCCG
>VSDC01000425.1:0-2500 GCA_047459275.1 Gemmatimonadota bacterium | reverse complement strand
ACTTCATCCGGAGCCACGAGGGAGCGACACCGGCGTTCAAGGGGCTCTACGGCTTCCCCGCGAGTTCGTGCATCTCGGTGAACGAGGAGGTCGTCCACGGGATCCCGGCCCCGACGCGCGTGGTCAAGGAGGGCGACCTGGTCAGCGTGGACGTAGGTGTGAAGCTGGATGGCTGGTACGCCGATTCCGCGCGGACCTTCGGGGTGGGCGAGATCGACGAGAATGCCCGGCGGCTGCTCGAGGTCACCGAGAGGGCGCTGTACGAGGGGATCGCCCGGGCGGTGCCGGGCAACAGGTTGGGCGACATCGGGCACGCCATCCAGTCGACGGCGGAGGCGGCGGGGTTCGGGGTGGTTCGGGACCTGGTCGGCCACGGCGTGGGTCGGGCTCCGCACGAAGAGCCGCAGGTGCCGAACTGGGGCCGGCCGGGGCGGGGTCTCCGGCTCACCCCGGGGCTGGTGCTGGCGATCGAGCCGATGATCAACGAAGGGACGCCGGAAGTTCGCACCCTTGCCGATCGGTGGACCGTGGTGACGCTGGACCGGAAGCGGAGCGCGCACTTCGAGCACACGGTGGCGATCGGCGAGAGTGGTCCGATGATTCTGACGGCCGCGTAGCGGCCGGGCTTGATCTGGGTTGGAAATACTGGTATATTTCAAAGCTGTTCGACAAACTCGACCAAGGCGGCGGGTATGAAGGTTCGCAGCAGCGTCAAACCGATCTGTGAGCACTGCAAGGTGATCAAGCGAGCCGGCGTGGTTCGGGTCATCTGCAAGAAGAATCCGCGGCACAAGCAGCGGCAGGGGTAGAGAGATGGCGCGAATCGCTGGCGTGGATCTACCGCGCAACAAGCGGATCGAGATCGCACTGACGTACATTTACGGGATCGGTCTTCCGACCTCGAAGAAGATCCTTGCGCAGACGGGGGTGAATCCGGACCGTCGCGTGTACGAGTTGTCGGACGACGAGGTGAACCGTCTGCGGCGCACGATCGAGAATCAGTACAAGGTGGAGGGTGCGCTGCGGACGGAGGTGTCCATGAACATCAAGCGTCTCATGGACATCGGCTGCTACCGCGGACAGCGGCATCGTCGTGGGCTCCCGGTGCGGGGCCAGCGCACGCACACGAACGCGCGGACGCACAAGGGGCCGCGTCGTGCGATCGCGGGGAAGAAGAAGCCGCCGAAGAAGTAAGGCCGCGCGCGTGGCGGTGTGCCGCAGGGTGGCGGCCATGGCCAGGGATTGGGGATAAGCCACAGGGGAGCGAATGGCGACTCCGAAGAAGGGCGCGCGGCCGAAGCGCGCGCGCAAGCAGGTCGACGCCGAGGGCATTGCGCACATTACCGCGACGTTCAACAACACGCTCGTGACGATCACGGACATGCAGGGGAACGTCGTGGTGTGGGGCAGCGCAGGCCGGGCCGGCTTCAAGGGCTCGAAGAAGTCGACGCCGTTCGCGGCGACGGTCGCGGCGGAGCAGGCCGGGCGCGAAGCTGTTAACCTCGGGATGAAGCGGGTTCACGTCCGGGTGCAGGGTCCGGGGAGCGGACGGGAGTCGGCGATCCAGGCGTTGGCGGCGGCGGGGTTGCAGATCCGCTCGATCCGGGATGTGACTCCGATTCCGCACAACGGCTGCCGCGCGCCGAAAAAGCGGCGCGTCTGAGGAATCTGCCGAGTGCGTCGGTTCCGGTGGGGAGCTCGGAACCGGCGTGTCGTACTTGTAGGCTGGATGGAGAGCGGCTCGGCGCTGGGGCGCGGACTGCCCCGGCGCGGCCGCTTGCGGCGCGACGAGGGGTGTGCGCGCCGAGAATTCTGGTCCGAACCGATCGTGAAGGTGTAAACCGCCAGACCGTTCGGGCGGGAAGACGCCGGACAAACCACGGAGAGAACGGGAGAAGCTGACATTCCATGGGTCGTTACACTGGGCCGGTCTGCCGGCTTTGCCGTCGTGAAGGCCAGAAGCTGTTCCTGAAGGGCACGCGCTGCTACACGGAGAAGTGTCCGATCGAGCGTCGGAACTATGCGCCGGGTCAGCATGGTCTGGCGCAGGCGCGCCGGCGGAAGGTGTCGGATTACGCGCAGCAGCTGCGTGAGAAGCAGAAGGTCAAGCGGATCTACGGCGTAGGCGAGCGGTACTTCAAGAACCTGTTCGAGAGGGCGGCGAAGCAGCCCGGCGTGACGGGCGAGAACCTCCTGGTTGCGCTGGAGAGCCGGCTGGACAACGTCGTGTACAGGCTCGCGTTCGCGTCGAGCCGGCGTCAGGCGCGTCAGCTCGTTCGGCACGGGCACATCGAGGTGAACGGGCGGGTAGTGGACATCCCGAGTTACACGGTCAAGCCTGGCGACGAGATCAGGGTACGGGAGGCCTCGCGGGATCTGCTGCCCATTCAGGCGGCGCTGGAATCGAAGACCCGGCCCGAGATGGTGCGGTGGCTCGCACTGGATGAGGGGACGAGGACGGGCCGCATGCTGGAGCGGCCTACGCGCGCGGAGATCCCGC
>VSDC01000424.1:0-2504 GCA_047459275.1 Gemmatimonadota bacterium | reverse complement strand
CCGCTCCGTCGCAAGGCCGTGTTCCTGATCTCGCAGAAGGTCACGCCCCGGACCGAGGACATCCTGCTCGGCCTGGCCCAGGAGGACCCCGACCCGGAGGTGCGCGAGCAAGCCGTGTTCTGGCTGTCCCAGGTCGGATCGGAGAAGGCCGTCGACGCCCTCGTCCAGGTCCTCCGCACCAGCACCGATGCAACCATCCAGGAGAAGGCGATCTTCGCCCTCTCACAGCACTCCAGCCAGCGCGCTTCCGCCATCCTGCGAGAGTACGCCTCGCGGGATGGGGTGCCGTCGCGCCTCCGCGAGCATGCGATCTTCTGGATCGGCCAATCGGGCTCGCCGGAGGACGCCCGTTTCCTGCGCGATCTCTTCTCCCGCACCGCGGACGAAGAGCTCAAGAAGAAGATCCTCTTCTCCCTCTCCCAGATGGGCGGGCGCGACAACGAGCGCTGGCTGCTCGACGTCGCGCTCGACACGAAGGCCGGCCTCGAGATCCGCAAATCCGCCCTCTTCTGGGCGAGCCAGAGCGGCGTGCCCTTCGAGGAGCTCGCGGCCCTCTACGACCGCATGCCGGAACGGGAGCTGAAAGAACAGCTCATCTTCGTGTACTCGCAACGGAGCGAGCGCGCGGCTTTCGACAAGCTGATCGAGATCGCGCGGAAGGACCCGGACCGCCAGCTGCGCGAGAAGGCGATCTTCTGGATCGGTCAGTCCGACGATCCTCGCGCTACGGAGATCCTGCTGGAGCTGCTGACCAATGGGTGAGAAGGGAATGCGCTCGCGGACCGCTGGGCGCCTCGCGGCGCCCAGCGCGGCACCCACCGTGTTGCCCGTCGTAGCGCCGATCGCGGTCACCCTCCTCGCGCTGGTCTGCGCCGCTGCGCCAATCCGGGCCCAATCGCTCGCCGACCGCGTCGAGAGCGTGCGCGACGGAACCGTCTACATGAGCTTCGCCGCGCGCCCAGGCGTCTGCGGCAACTCGACCGGCGGCGTCACCATCGTCGATCGAAACGATGTAGCGCGCGACGATTGCACCTGCGACGCCAACGCCGTGAACGTGACGCTCACCCGTCGCGACGGGCGCACCGTCGGCGTCTCCACCCGGATCGGCCGTCGCGGGATGGCCGAGGCGGGTGCGACCGACCTGGGCACCGTTTCCGGGCCCGCCGCGGCCGACTACCTCCTCGGCCTCGCCGCGACGCTCGACGGCCGCGCCGCGAAGGACGCGATCCTGGCCGCTGTCGTCGCCGACAGCGCCGTCACCTGGCCGCAGCTCCTGGAGATCTCCCGGGACCGCGCCCGCCCGCAGGGCGTGCGCAAGACCGCCGTCTTCTGGCTCGGCCAGGAGGCGGCCCGCTCGCTTTCCGCGGAGCTCGAAGACATCGTTGCGGCCGATGACGACGACCGCGAAGTCCGCAAAGCCGCAATCTTCGCCCTCTCCCTGCGCCCGGCCGACGAGGCCGTGCCCGCCCTGATCCGCATCGCGCGCACGACCCCGGACTTGGATCTGCGCCGCACGGCCATGTTCTGGCTCGGGCAATCCAATGACCCGCGTGCGATCGACTTCTTCGAGGAGGTCCTGCTCGGGACACGCGGATCGTGACGCAGGTGTTCGGCGGAATAGCAGAGGCACCAAACGGCGGCGCCCCCGGTCCCGACGGGACCGGGGGCGCCAGCTCTTTCGCTCCGGGCCTCAGGTGAAGAGCCGGCCCGGCGTGCGGCCCGTCCTCTTCGCCCGCTCGGCCGCCGCGAGCTGCCGCTGCGTCGGCTGGAGCATGACCAGGAAAGCAAATCCAAGGATCGTCACCACGATCGCCGTCGTCATCGTTCGGTTCTCCACACTCGAGGTCCGAAGGATCTATTCCCGAAAACCCGTCCTCCCCACCGCACGGCGCTCCATACGGACCGGACCGGACGGCGGTTTCAACCCATTCCCGACGGCGATCCCCGGCTTGCCCCCGAGTGGGCGATCCGGACATGGATCTCCATAAACCACCACGTCTTACTCGTACGCTGTCTCACCCACGTCCGGCTGGCGCGCGAACGCGATCAGCGCTTCCTCGGGCGAGTCGTGGGTCTCGAGGAGGTGGCGCAGACGACGAAAGCTGGTCCGCAGCATCCGCTCACGGCTCGCCTCCTCCTCTGGCTCGGGCGGCGCTTCCAACCAGCCCGGGAAACCCCGGACCGAGTACGTCGCCTCCGGCGGCTCTCCCATCTCCCGCACCGCGACGCCGCACCGGACCAGCTCGAACGCGAACGCCGGCTCGATCCCTTCCTCCCGGGCGATGTCGTAGACCTCCGCCGCCAGCGCGGGGTCCATGCCGTCCTCCTCCACCGCCCGCTCGATCAGCTCGATCCGGCGCCGGTGGCGCGCCGCCTCGTCCTCCGCCACGTGGGCTCGCCGGATCAGACACTCCACCCCGTCGCCACCGCCGCCATCGGAGGCCCGATTCCGGTACCGCTCCAAGGCGAGCAGCGCCGCGTCGACCCTCGACTCCCGCTCGGCC
>VSDC01000423.1:0-2506 GCA_047459275.1 Gemmatimonadota bacterium | reverse complement strand
GAGCTGCGCGAGCGCTTCGGCCCTGACGCGGATGTCCGGGGGCTGCGCGTCTTCACGGGGATCGACCTGGAGCTCCAGGAAGCGGCCCGCGACGCGCTGCTGCGCCAGATCGAGCGGATCGAGAGCGGCGCGTACGGCACGTGGCGCCACCCGCGCCTCGACGGCAAGGCGGCGCCCGACTCGACCGCCAATTACCTGCAGGGGATGCTCATCGCGCTGGACCCGCGGACGGGCGAGGTCCGCGCGTTGGTGGGCGGACGCGACTTCGCGCTCAGCCAGTTCGACCGTGCGTTCCAGGCGCGCCGCCAGCCGGGGAGCGCCTTCAAGCCCATCGTCTACGCGGCGGCGATCGACGCCGGGCTCGCCGTGACCACGCGGATCGATGTGTCGCCGATCGTGGTCGACGACGCCCGCGGCGTCTCGTGGAGCCCGGGCGACCACCTCCCCGACACCGTCGAAACGTTGTCCGTCCGCGGGGCGCTCGCCCGCTCGTCGAACAACGCCGCGGTCAGGATCGGCCGCTGGGTCGGTGAAACGGAGGTGGGGCGCTTCGCCGGGAGGCTCGGTATCACGACGCCGATCCCGCCGTACCCGTCCATCTTCCTCGGGTCGGCCGAGGTGGTGCCGGCCGAGCTCGTGGCGGCGTATGCGACGTTCGGCAACGGCGGCTACAAGGTCCGGCCCACGCTCATCACGCGCGTCGAGGATGCGGATGGGAACGTGCTCTGGGAACGGGACGAGAACCGCGAGCGCGTTCTCGACGACGGCGTCGCCTACCTCACGCTGAGCCTGCTCCAGGACGTGGTCGACCGCGGGACCGGCGCGACGGTGCGCTCGGCGGGGTTCTACCTCCCCGCCGCGGGGAAGACGGGAACGACGAACGACGGGAAGGACGCCTGGTTCATCGGGATGACGCCGGACCTCGTGGCGGGCGTCTGGATCGGGTTCGACCAGCCGGAGCCGATCCTGCCGGGCGCCAGCGGCGGCTCTCTCGCGGCGCCGGCGTGGGCGGACTTCATGATCCACGCCTACGAGTCCAGGCCCGCGCCCTCCGGGTGGACGCCGCCCGCGACGCTGGTCCGCGTGCACGTCGACACCGTGAGCGGGCACATCGCCACGGGCCGGTGTCCGGCGGAGGACGTCCGTCTCGAGTACTTCCTGCCGGGCACGGAGCCGCTCGACTATTGCCAGCTCCACCCGGAGTCGGGCGTCGAACGGCTCCTCGACCGGCTCTGGCGCGGCTTCAAGAGTATCTTCTGATCCCGCCTCAGTCGGCCTGCGACGTGGCGGCCGGGGCGTCGGCCGTCTCGAGCACGGGCACCTCGCCGATCCCCCGATGGGCGAGCCACCGCTCGGCCTCGAGCGCGGCCATGCACCCGGTCGCCGCGGCCGTGATCGCCTGGCGGTAGTAGTCGTCCATCACATCGCCGGCGGCGAAGACGCCCTCCACGCTCGTCGCCGTCCGCCACGGCTGCGTCTTGATGTACCCGTTCGGCGTCAGCTCGAGCTGGCCCTGCAGGAACTCCGTGTTCGGCGAGTGGCCGATCGCGACGAAGAGCCCGCCCACCTCGATCTCCGACACCTCGCCCGTGACCGTGTCCTGCAGCCGCAGCCCGGAGATCTCATCGTAACCGAGCACGTCGACGACGACCTTGTTCCAGAGGACCTCGATCTTCGGGTGCTCCAGGACCCGGTCCGCCATGATCTTCGACGCGCGGAACGTGTCCCGCCTGTGGATGACCAGGACCTTCGAGGCGAACTTCGTCAGGTAGAGCGCTTCCTCCATCGCGCTGTCTCCGCCGCCGACGACGGCGAGGACCTTGTTGCGGAAGAAGGGGAGCGCGCCGTCGCACACGGCGCAGGCGGACACGCCTCCGCCGCTCTGCGCCAGGCGCTGCTCGTTGGGCAGCCCGAGCCACTTCGCGTTGGCGCCCGTCGCCACGATCACCGCCCGCGCCAGGACCTCCTCGCCGTAGCTGGGCCGGATCACGAAGGGCCGGCGTGAGAAATCCACCGAGACGACCATCTCCGAGACGACGCGGGTACCGAACCGGAGCGCCTGCGCCTTCATTCTATCCATCAACTCCGGCCCCGTGATGCCCTCCGGGAATCCGGGGAAGTTCTCGACCTCAGTCGTGGTCATGAGCTGGCCGCCGGGGAGCATCGTCTGGATGGGCTCGCCCTCGAAAACGACGGGCGCGAGGTTCGCCCGGGCGGCATAGATGGCGGCGGTCCAGGCCGCGGGGCCGGATCCGATGATCACCAGGTTTTCGGGGGTGCGTGACGTCATCGCGAAACCTCTTTCTTCGAGCGCATCAGGGTTCGCGGGGGCTCGGCAGGCGCATCATCCGGCCGGATCGATCCCCACCGTGACGCGCCGCGCCCATCCCCCTCTCCGGTAGGGTGGCGACCCCGCCCCGGGACCGCAAGGGCGGGTCGGTCTGCACTCGCGCCGCCGGCTCACCTCGCGGCTCCAGCGCGCGGCGGATCTCCCGGTCCGGCCCGC
>VSDC01000422.1:0-2523 GCA_047459275.1 Gemmatimonadota bacterium | reverse complement strand
CCGCCCCCGCCGGCTCTCGATCGCTTCGCCGTAGAGCGCCTCGTACGCAGCGGCGGACCGGTCCCAGGAGCGGTCCTCGAGCATGCAGCGGCGCCTGAGGGCGTCCCACTCCGGAGTACGCCACACCGAGCACGCCCGCTCGACGCAATCGATCAACGCCTCGACCGTCGCGGGGCGGAAGGCGAATCCGTTCACCCCGTCCTGGACGGTGTCGACCAGGCCCCCCGTGTGCCGGACGACGGGCGGCGTTCCGTACCGCTGGGCGATCATCTGCCCGAGGCCGCACGGCTCGTAGAGCGAGGGCATGAGGAAGAAATCCGCGCCGGCGTACATGCGCCGGGCGAGGCCGTCGTCGAAGCGGAAGAACGCGGCCACCCGGCGCGGGTGCTCCGCGGCCGCCTCCCCGAGGGCCCGCTCGAAGCGCCGCTCTCCGTTGCCCAGCACGGCCAGCCGCACGCCCCGGTGGAGAAGCTCCGGGAGCGCCGTGAGGACCAGGTCGATCCCCTTCTGGTGCACCAGCCGCGAGATCATGACGAAGAGCGGCCCGCGCCCGTCCAGCCCCAGCTCGTGGAGCAGGGCGTCCCTGTTCTTGTCCTTCCGCCGCACGTGGTCCGCGTCGTAGCGCGCCGAAATGGCGGAGTCGGTCGCGGGGTTCCAGACTTCGGGGTCGATCCCGTTCAGGATCCCGCGGAGATCCGCACTGCGGTGTCGGAGGAGTCCATCGAAGCCCGCGCCCTGGTCGGGGGTCTGGATCTCCTCCGCGTAGCGCGGGGACACGGTGTTCAACCGGTCGCTCAGCGCGAGGCCGCCCTTGAGGAAGGATGCGGATCCGTAGAACTCCACGCCCTCCTCCATCCGGAAGAAATGCCACGGCACGCCGATCTCCGGGAGGAGCGACGGCGGGAAATTCCCCTGGTAGGCGAGGTTGTGGATGGTGAATACGGTCGCAGCACCCAGGCCGTCGAGTTGCCCGTAGACCGGCACCAGCCCGGTCGGCCAATCGTTGAGGTGGACGACGTCGGCGCCCCAGGCCCGCGCCCGTTCGACGACGGCGCGGCAGAAGAACGCGAAGCGTCGCCCCGCCGCCACCCGGTCGAAACGGGTGGGCCCGTACGGATCGAGGACGTCGAAGAAGTACGGCTGGTCCACGAAGAGGGTGGGCACCCCGCCGTCCGGGCGGTGCTCGAGGTAGCGGGCGACCATGTCGCCCCCCGGCCAGGGGAGCCGGTGGATCCCGACCACCTCGACCGGCGGCGGAGACTCCCGCAGCATCCGGTAGAACGGGTGCACGATGAGCACGTCGTGCCCCCGCTCGCGGAGCGCCTCGGGGAGCGCGCGGGCGACATCGGCGAGCCCGCCGGTTTTCCAGAACGGGACCGCCTCGGAGGTGGCGAAGAGGATCCTCACACGATCAGTAACTTCCGGTAGACATGGGCCGGTTGCCGCTCACGCGCTCTTCCAGGATCAGTTCGCCGCCATCCGGGACCTGATCTCCGATCGGGTGGTCCAGAAAGACCCCGTGCGCCGGACGCTCCTCGTCCGGGTGCCTGAGCCGCCAGCGCCCTTTCTCCTCCGTGGGGATCCCGAAATGATACAGGCTCCGCACGAGGAGCTGGTCCGCGCGTTCGTCGCCGGGGACGACCGCGTGGTAGACGGCGGTGTCGTAGCGAACGGTCACCTTCAAGGGCCTAGCCATCTCGCCTCCGTTCGAATCGATTCCGGAGGCGGAGGCGTGCAAGCTCCACGCCCGGGTTCGGCCCGAACACGCGGGCGTATCAGGCTCCCCGCCCCCGCGGGAGCCCGAACCGGTCCGCTAACCCCTGCCCGTGCATGGGCGCCGACCACCGCGCGTGCGCGGAATGCTGCGCCACCTCCGACCCCCGCGCGACCACCCCCGGAGGCTCATCCCTCAAGCGCCGTCCACAGCGTCCACGCCAGCAGTCCGGCGACCCCGGCATGGAACCGCTCGGCCACCGGCTCCCCGGTGTCCGGGTCGTACCAACCGCACGCGATGTCGCCGTCCAGGTGGAGCGAGGCCAGGCACTCGAGAGCGGCATCGCGACGCGGACCGAGCAGATCGACGCACAGCGCCGCAAGGCTCGCCCACTCCGGGTGCTTCCGCGACGCCAGGCCGGGGTAGCGGCGGTTGCCGAGCCAGAACGGATTGCGCTCGGACCGGAGCAGCTCGATGGTGTTGCGCCAGACCGGGTCGTCCGCGTCGCAGAAGCCGAGCGTCGGCAATAACGCCAGGCTCCCTTCCGGGTCGTCGTAGACCGCCGCCTCGCCGGCGAGGTCGGTCGACCAGGCCAGGACGCGCAGACCATCGATCTCCGCGGTGCAGTGTTGCCAGATCGTGGCCTCGACTTCGGCGGCCGCGTCCACGAAGTTCCTCGCTCCCGGGGCGTCGGCAGTCCCCTGCGCGTACCTTTCGAGTGCCAGGCACAACGCGTGGACGAGGACGTTGTCGTACGTGAGGTACGGGTGCGTCACCCGCTCGCCGGACGGAGCGACCTCCGTGGCCGC
>VSDC01000026.1:0-12204 GCA_047459275.1 Gemmatimonadota bacterium | reverse complement strand
CCATTTGCTGTGTCCCGCCACGGGCGCCTCCTCCGATTACTGGACCGAGATGTTCCTGTATAGCAATGACTTGCAATATTTCGTGATACGGGGAATATAACGGAGGTGCCCCTCACGAGCAACGTGGCCGGGCCGGACACAGCGGGATCACGCCGGCACCGTTCCGCTCCGGTTGACGACGAGGACGGGGCATGGAGCGGCGCGCAGGACCGACCGGGCAACGCTCCCGATGACCGCCTCTCCGACCCACCCGGCACCCCTGCCCGCCACGACGGCGAGTTCGGCCTCGAAGCGCCGAATGGCGTCGAGGATCCGCCGGACCGGATCGCCTACCGTGGCCTCGACCCGAACATCGCCTTCGGTGAATCCTGCCTTGCCGAGCAGCCGACGGAGCCATGCCGCGCCCTCGTCGGCGACCTCCCGTTCGAGCTCCGGCCCCGACCGGTCCGACGCAACCCGCTGGAACCGGTCCAGCAGGTCCGCGTCGAGGACGTAGATTGCGAAGATCTCGGCGCCGAAGCGTTGGCCGCAGAAGCGGCCCCAGTCGACTAGTTCGTCGAGGAGCGGCGATTCTTCTACGGCCAGCAGGATCCGGCGGGGGTGCGAGGGGCGGAGCCCACGCGAGAGGAGGACCGGGACCGGGGCGGCGCGGGTGAGCCAGTCGGCGGTCGTTCCGAGCACGTCGGCGCGGCGGCCGTGATGGCCGTACTCCCCGACCACGATCAGGTCCGCCGCGACCTGGACGGCCACCTCGACGATCACCCGCTCCGGTCGGCCTTCGCGAATGTCGCAACGCACTCGTCCGGGGCCCAGCTCATCGGCCAGGCGGCGGAGCCGTTGCTCGGCTTTACGGCGAGCATCCTCCACGACGGCGAGCGAAGGGGCGAGCTCGTCCTCCAGGTACGACGGCGGGCGGGCGGGCTCGATGGCGTGAACGAGGAACAACTCGGCGTCCGGCGCGAAGTGGCGCGCCGCCCAGCGGGTGGCCGCCAGCGCCGGATCGCTGAAATCCTCGCCGATGACGACTCTTTCCAGCTTCATTCGACCCCTTCCTCGTCCCCGGGCACGTGGCGCGGTCGCTGCGGTCGCCGACACGGGATCGCAACTTCGGCACCAGGCCATCTCGTCGATTGCGGGGTATCATTCCCGCACAACCTCGGGACGGGGTAGTGAGATCGCGCGACAGGAGAGTGATGCGGATGGAGATCGAAGTGCCGGCGGGTCCGCCGGAGTATGGACGAACGATTGGAGAGCGGCTGGCGCGCCGGGTGGTGATGACGGTGCCGGATCGGCACAACCCGAAGCTTCACGAGGTCATCGAGCGCGTGAACCGGGATGACGATCTCTATGCGCTTTGGATGGCGGCGAACGTGAACGCCATGGAGCGGCTCGGCATGACCGATCACGGGCCGGTCCACGTGAAGATCGTGATGAACATCGCGGTCCGGCTGGTGCGCCTCCTCGTGGACCAGGGGATCGAGCCGTCCGTCGTGAGGCACTACGGACTGGAGCCGGAGGATGCGGAGGTCATCGTCGCGCTCGCATCGCTCCTCCACGACGTCGGGATGTCGATCCACCGGTCTGACCACGAAGCGTACTCGCTCTTCGTGGCGCAGTCCAAGCTTCGGGAGCTCCTGAGAGGGCTCTACGACGTGCCGACCGAGGCGATCGTGCGCTCCGAGATCCTGCACGCGATCATCGCGCACCGCTCGGGCGGCAAGCCGCTCACGCTCGAGGCCGGGATCGTCCGCGTGGCCGACGCCCTGGACATGGCCAAGGGTCGGTCCCGCATCCCCTTCGAGGCGGGGTCGGCGAGCATCCATTCCGTCTCCGCCCAGGCGATCGAGGCGGTCCGCATCGAGCCGGGCGAGACGAAGGCGGTCCGCCTGTCGATCGAAATGTCCAATTCGGCGGGGTTGTTCCAGCTCGACCAGCTCTTCCGGGAGAAGCTCTCCGGGAGCGGCCTCGAGCCCTACATCGAGTTGGAAGCCAAGATCGAAGGGGAGACCGAGAAGCGGCTGCTCCAGACGTTCCGTTTGTGATGCCGGCCCGCGCGAGGTGGGTTCACGCGATTGACGGCGTCTGGGGAGAACGAAGGCGGGCGCGGGGCGTCACCCCGCGCCCGCCTTCGCGTGAGCCCCGGTGCCTGAGCCGTCTATTCGGTGACCTGCTGTACCTCGGGGCCGCTGTACTCGATGACCAGCGAAACCCGCCGGTTCAGGCGCGCCCGGTCGTTCTCGCCCGCCGCGCCCGGCACGACGAGCCGCTCCGGCGATTCGCCGTAGCTGACCACGCGCAGCCGCGACGGATCCAGGCCCGCCTGGGTGAGGTACGCCTTGACGGCCTCCGCACGACGCCGGCCGAGCCGAATGTTGTACTCCCGGCTGCCGGCGGGGTCCGTGAAGCCCTCGATCGTGATGATCGCGTTCGGGTAGAACTCCGACACGACCGCGGCGAAGCGATCGAGAACGGGCCTGTCGCTCTCCCGGATCTCCGCCTTGTCGAAGTCGAAGTACACGGGCATGTCGAACGCGATCGCGTTCTCGAGGCGGCGGACCGTCACGTCGAAGTCGTTCCGCAGCGACTGCAGCGCCTGCTCCAGCGAGGCGAGGCGGCCACTCAGCCGGCCGTCCATCTCCTGCATCCGGTTGGCAAGCGCCTCGTCCTGGGCTTGCATTTCCTGGCGGAGCCGGTCCAGCTCGGCCTGGACCTGATCCTGCTTCGCGTACCCGCAAGCTCCGAGCAGCGGAAGCAGGGCGAGGGCGCCGCCACGGGCGAGCTTGCGGACGTTGCCGGATTTGTGCACCATCACGTTGGCCTCCTTACTGTTCCGATGAAGCGATGGATCGGCTGCACGGCGTACTGACGACGTCACGGTGCACCGGGTCACATCCACCGATCTCTCTGGCGTCCGCCAAGATAGGCCCGATCGGCCGATCAGGCCAGGGTCTCGTTCCCGTCAGACCAAACGCTCCAGTTCACCGAACCGTTTCGCGACCTGGTCCGCGTCCTGGGCAACCACGGTCACGTGGCCCAGTTTACGGCCCGGGCGCGGCGCTTTGTCGTAGATATGGAGGTGCGCGCCCTCGACCGTGAGCACCGCTTCACGAGGGGGAACGTTCCCGATCAGGTTCAGCATCGCCGCGTTTCCGCGTGGCGCGGTCGAGCCCAGCGGGAAGCCGCAGATCGCACGGAGATGGTTCTCGAATTGGCTCGTCTCCGCGCCCTCGATCGTCCAGTGCCCCGAGTTGTGCACTCGGGGCGCCATCTCGTTCGCAAGGAGGTCGTCGCCTCGCTGGAAGAGCTCGATCGCCAGGACGCCGACGTAGTCGAACTCCTCGAGCACGGCCCTGGCGCTCGCCTCGGCGCGCGCCTGGAGGGAGGCGGTGACGCCCGGCGCGGGCGCGATCGTGCGACGCAGGATCCCCTCGAGGTGGTGGTTCTCGGAGAGAGGGTAGTAGACGATGTCGCCGTCCCGTCCCCGGACCGCGATGATGGACAGCTCGCGCTCGAAGGCGACGAACCCTTCGAGGATCAGCGGGGCCCCACCGAGCGCGGCCCACGCGCGGTGCACGTCCGCGGCCTCGCGCAGCACGAACTGCCCCTTCCCGTCGTAACCGTACCTCCGGGTCTTGAGCACGGCCGGCAGCCCCACCTCGTCGACGGCGCGCGCCAGGTCGTCCTCGGAATCGACGGCGGCGAACGGCGCGGTCGGGATCCCGAGTCGCCTGAACAGTTGCTTCTCGGACAGGCGGTCCTGGGAGACGGCGAGCGCGGCGTAGTGGGGATGCACCGCCGGGACGTGGCCCGCGAGGTAATCGGCGACCGACGCCGGCACGTTCTCGAACTCGTAGGTCGCCACGTCGAGCCCTTCGGCGAACCGGCGCAGCGCGTCCGGGTCGTCGTAGTCGGCCGCGATGAACTCGCCGAGCGCCGCCGCGGGCGACTCCGGGTTCGGGTCCAGGAAGCGGAAACGGAGGCCCAGTGGGTACCCGGCCAGGGCGAGCATGCGCCCGAGCTGGCCGGCGCCGAGGACGCCTACCTTCACGCCCCCTCCGCCGGGTCCGGGTGAGCCAGGACGCGTTCCGTCTGCTCGGCGCGGAACCGCCGCAGCGCTTCCCGCACCTCCGGGTGCTTGTTGGCGACGATGGCCGCGGCGAGGAGCGCCGCGTTGGTCGCGCCGGCCGGCCCGATCGCGAGGGTCCCCACCGGGATCCCGGCCGGCATCTGCACGATCGACAGGAGCGAGTCGAGGCCGTTCAGCGCCCTGGACTGGACCGGAACGCCCAGCACCGGCAGGGTGGTCTTGGACGCGGTCATCCCCGGCAGGTGCGCGGCGCCGCCGGCGCCCGCGATGATGACCTCGAGGCCCCGCTCCTCGGCGGTGGACGCGTACTCGAAGAGCAGATCCGGTGTCCTGTGCGCGGAGACGACCCGGCGCTCGTACGGCACGCCGAGCGTCTCCAGCATCTCCGCGGCGTGTCGCATGGTCTCCCAATCGGAGCGGGAGCCCATGATGATGCCGACCAGGGGTTGCGCCATCGCTTCCTCTTGGTTGGGTGAGGCGTGACCGGTCCGGGAAAAGTTGGAACGTAGAGAACGGCGCGAAAAGGCGTCAAGATCCGGCAACGCGCCGCAGCGCGGCGGCCGCGCCCTCCCCCGCCACGCGCCCCGTGCACCACGCCCAGAGGAAGTTGTAGCCGCCGATCGGCCCGAACGCGTCGAGGATCTCGCCGCAGAGGAACAGGCCGGCGTGGAGCCGACTCTCGAGGGTGCGCGGGTCGACCTCTTCGAGGGCCACGCCCCCGCCGGTGACCTCGGCCTTCTTGTACCCCTCGTCCCCTGTCCAGGGAAGTGGATACCGGGCCAGGACCTCGAGCAGGCGACGTCGCTCGTCGCGACGCAGTTGGCCGAGGGGCCGATCGGCGGGCACGCCCGCTTCGGCGAGGAGCGTATCCGCGAGGCGGTCCGGCAGGCGACGCCGTACGAAGGGGCCGATCGTGCCGCGGCCGCCCTGGATCTCACGTTCCCATCCTTCCGCGTCCAGCTCCGTCCACTGGACGTGGATCGGCTGCGGCGGGCGCCCCTCGAGGCGGGACCGGACGGCCAGGTGCGAGATGTTCAGGACCGCCGAACCGCTGTACCCGCGGTGCGTGAACAGGAAACCGCCGTGCGTCGTGGAGCGGCCGCGCTCCAGGGGCGCCTCGAGCGTGACCGGGAGCGAGATGCCCGCGAGCGGCGCGTGGCGCGGCGGATCTGCGGTGAGAGGCGTCGGCGCGGGGTAGGTCGGGCGAATCGTATGGCCGAGCGCTCGCGCGATGCGGAGGCCCGTACCGTCGCTCCCCGTCTGCGGCACGGACAGTCCACCCGTGGCGAGGACTACGGCCGCGGCCTCTATCACCTCGCCGGCCTCGACTCTGACCCGCCAGGGTCTGCCGTCCCGCGGCGGCTCGAGCCCGACGACCTTCGCCTCGAACCGGATCCTCGCGCCCCGGCGGCGGGCCAGCGCCAGGAGACCGTCGCGGACGTCCCGCGCCCGGTTCGATACGGGGAACAGCTTCCCCGTATCCGACTCGAGCTTCAACTGGATCCCGACTTCCTCCTCGAAGAACCTGCGCTGGTCCGCGAGCGGCCAGGAGCGCAGCAGCCGCTTCAGCACGTTGGGCGAGGAGTCGGTGAAATACTGGGAGGGCTCCATCCGCGACGGCAGCACGTTGCACCGGCCGCCTCCGCTGATCAGGATCTTGCGCCCGCCATCCTTCGTGCGCTCGAGGAGCAGGACCGGCACGCCCGCCGTCGCCGCGTGGATCGCGGCCATGATCCCGGCCGCTCCCGCCCCTACCACGACGATCGGGATCCCGCCGCCTCGCCCGATTCTCGATGGCACCACGCCCATGACTCGCAGTTGGTCGGTCCGAGCCACGTCCCGGAAAGGGCGGCAGAATACGGACCGCGGCCGAGCCGGGCAATGCGGGTACCGGGGACGACGACGGTGGCGCCGCAACGCCCCGCAACACTCGCCTCGACCAGGCGCTCGAGGCCCGCGGAGATCCGTGGGATGTCTCTATGCCGGAATTGCCGTGGAGGCGCAGGTCGCGGGGGCGGGTCAGGAGGAGTGGCGCGCCGAATAGGGGCGAGGTCCGATCGCCGCCGACATGGCGCAGCGGGCCTGCGCCGAAATCGGCGCAGGCCCGCCCGCCCCTACTTCGCCAGTTCGGCCTCACCCGCGGCCAGCTCCAGCGGTTGCCAGTCCGGCCGCAGAACGACCGTGAAGTAATAGCGTCCGGGCGGAAGAGAGTCGCCGAGGATCTCGGCGGCGCTGATGGTTCTCTGGCGGATGACCGTGGAGTCGCCCGCCGCGACCGTAAACTCCTGGACCGCCTGGGTGCAGCCGACAGTACGCGCCTCGTCCCAGACCGGGCTCCCGGAACGGGACTCCTCCCGATATACCCGGAGGAGCATGATACATCCGTCCGGGAACCGGATCGTGCGCCCGGACTCACCCTCGTTACGAATCGTGAGCTGCGGACGCAACTGCACCGGGAAACTCTCCATGATGGCCGTGTCCGCGCGGTAAACTACACCCTCCGCTGTCCGGTACGCGCGCATCCCCTCCGGGCTCGTGAACTCACTGCTCGACGTGCAAGCCGCAACGGCGCCGACCACCAGAACGGCCGCCCTCGCTGTCCACCGTCTCACGTTCTTCCTCCGTCATACGAACTCCACTTGCCAGTCCAGAGTAAAACGCACGAACCGCCGGCGACAGGACGCGATGTCGCCGGCGGTATCCAATGAGTGCGCGCCACCGGAGCGGCTGCCGAGAGTCGTCACGGTGGTGCAACCGCCCGCGGTTTCGCGTGGCCGACGCTCTGCCCACGCCGATGACGAGCGATCGCGCACCTCGAGCTGGTACGCGGGGTCGCTGCCATTCCCCGGCGACGCCAGCCCTACGCCGCGCGCCGCTGCTCCTGGCGTCCTTTCGCGATCTCTTCGATCATCTTGCGGTTGAACGCCTCCAGATCCCCCGGATGGCGGCTCGTCACGACTCCCCGGTCGACCACCACCTCGCGGTCGACCCACTCGGCCCCTGCGTTGCGCAGGTCCGTCCTCAGCGACGCGTAGGACGTCACCGTACGCCCCCGGACGGCATCGGCCTCGATCAGCATCCACGGACCGTGGCATATGGAAGCGACCGGCTTCCCCTCATCGATGAAATGGCGTGTGAAGGCGACGGCGCGCGCGTCCATCCGCAGCTTGTCGGGGTTCATGACACCACCCGGGAGGACCAACGCGTCGTAGTCCGCGGGACTCGCGCGATCGAGGGAGACGTCGACCTCGATCTCATCGCCCCACTCCGTGTGGTTCCATGCCCGCACGCGCCCCTCCTCGGGCGCAACGATGTGCGTCGTGGCGCCGGCCTCCTCGAGCGCCCGCTTCGGCTCCAGCGCCTCGACCTGCTCGACGCCTTCCGTGAGCAGGATCGCGACCTTCTTGCCCTCTAGTTCGCCCGGCATCTCACCTCCCTACCGTCGTGTGTCGACCTGGTCCACATCAGGCGGAATGGGCAAGGAGCGTGCGAGCCGAGGCGTCCTCCCCCGCAGCCCGCCCGCCTCGACGCGCCTTCGCTCGTGCTCCTAGATTCCCGGGCGGCCGCGGCGAGTACGGCTGCAAGGGCAATCGGGCACGGCTGCAAGCGCCAGCGGGCACGGCCGAAGAGCACAGGGAGCGAAGGTCCGGAAAATGACGGAAACCGCCGAGAACCACGTCGCCGAATCCCAACCCGTCGTCCAACGAATTGTCGTCGCATCGAGGAACCCCGCGAAGCTCCGCGCGGCGCTGGGCGCATTCCAACGCGTCTTCCCCGACCGGCGTTTCGACGTCGAGGGCGTCTCCGTACCATCTGGCGTCGGGCACCAGCCGATGTCCGACGAAGAGACGCTCCTCGGCGCCCGCAACCGCGCGGAAGGAGCACGGCGCCTCGCGCCGGATGCGGACTTCTGGGTCGGGATGGAAGGCGGCGTCGAGGAGCACCCGGCGGGGCTGGCGTCGTTCGCCTGGATCGTCGTCCTGTCCAGGTCGCAGATCGGACAGGGGCGGTCCGGCGTCTTCTTCCTCCCCGAACCGGTCGCCCGGCTGGTGCGGAGCGGCGTCGAGCTCGGTGACGCCAACGACCGGGTCTTCGCCACGCAGGGCTCGAAGCTCGAGGCGGGCGCGATCGGGTTGCTGACGCGGGGTGCGCTCGACCGGGTCGAGCTCTACGAGCACGCGACGGTGCTCGCGCTGGTGCCCTTCGTCCACCCGGAGCTGTACGACGAATCGCTGGCGCGCCGGTAGAGCGACGCGCGAAGCCCTCTCTGGGCCACACCACCCACGGCTTCTCCACGCAGGAAGGCGCCGCTACGACGTCTTCGGTACGAACTCGCCCCGCGCGACGTCGAGGAACTCGATCTCGCCCGACTCGATGATGTAGTACCACCCATGGATGGCGAGGCGACCCGCTTCGACGCGCTCGCGCACCATCGGATATTCCATCAGACGGGCGAGCTGCAGGGCCACGGCGCGGCGTTCCGTCCGACGAAGCACTTCCTCGCTCGGTTCCCCGTCCAACCGCGCCGCGCGTCCGTGTTCCAGCCACCGCGCCAGCAGCGGCGTTTCCGGTCCGGGCGGTTCGTACAATGCTCGGACCGCGCCGCAGTGGCTGTGGCCACACACCACGATATCCGCGACGCCGAGGGCGTGCAGCGCGAACTCGATGGCGGCGCCTACCCCCGCATCGTCGGGGGCGCCGTACGGCGGGACGAAAGCGCCGACGTTCCTGACGATGAACAGCTCACCCGGGAGGGCGTCCGTGAGGAGTGTGGGCACGACGCGCGAGTCCGAACAACCGATGTACAACGTGCTCGGCTTCTGCCCTTCTTTTGCGAGGCGGACGTAGTGTTCTCGGTAGCGGGGAAACAGCTCGGAACGGAATCGCTGTAGCCCCTCGAGCAGTTTTTTCGGCATCGTCCTGGAGAAACGTCCGGTGACCGGGGGCGCCAAGAATTGCCGTCCGCAGGCCCGCGGGCAAGTCCCGGCGGCTGAGCACCCCGTAATAGCTCG
The DNA here is from genome assembly GCA_047459275.1 of Gemmatimonadota bacterium. GTDB lineage: Bacteria > Gemmatimonadota > Gemmatimonadetes > Longimicrobiales > RSA9 > CALBZE01. Next base: position 3,105 of record VSDC01000026.1, on the reverse strand, counting down.
CGGAGGACGAACCCCATGGCCGATGGCCCCGCAATCTCGGGTTTTGCGATCCCGCGGCGTCCACCTAGATTAGTCAACCCCGAGGGCCACTCTCGTTCTAATCGTATCGAATTCCGGCAGCCGACACGTGAGCTACTGCGAGACCTCCAGGGGGCACCCGTACCACGGGCCGTATCACGACCGCGAGTACGGATTCCCGATCCGCCGCGACCACGAGCTCTTCGAGCGGCTGGTCCTCGAGATCAATCAGGCGGGTCTCTCCTGGCTGACGATCCTGAAGAAGCGAGAGAACTTCCGTCTCGCATTCGACGGCTTCGACGTGGATCGCGTGGCCGCCTACGGCGACGCCGATCGGGCGCGGCTCCTCGCCGATCCGGGGATCATCCGGAACCGCCTCAAGATCGATGCGGCCATCGAGAACGCCCGCCGCATCCGGGAGTTGCGCGACCGCCACGGCTCCTTCGCCGCGTGGCTCGACGCGCACCACCCGCTCCCGAGAGCCGAATGGGTGAAGCTGTTCCGCCGGACGTTCAGGTTCATGGGAGACGAGATCGTCGGCGAGTTCCTGATGAGCACGGGCTATCTCCCGGGCGCACATTCGCCGGACTGCCCGGTCTACCACACGATTCTTGCGCTGGACCCGCCCTGGCATCGGGCGGGGCTCACGGACGCGAGCTGACCGCGTTTGCATGGACTCCGTCCGACCGCGTTGCCCGGAAGCCACGCATGAGCGAGGAGGAGATTCCATGGCCGAGCGTATCCGCCTGAAGCGAGTCTACGACTCCCGGTCCGACGACGACGGCGAGCGAATCTTCGTCGAACGCCTCTGGCCTCGCGGCGTCTCCCGCGAGCGTGCCGCGATCGACGAGTGGATGAAGGAGATCGCGCCCAGCCCCGAGCTGCGTCGCTGGTACGGCCACGACACGTCCAAGTGGGACGAATTCCGGAAGCGCTACCAGGCCGAGCTGAAGGAGCACGAAGATCTGGTCGAGGAGTTGGAGAAGCGTGCGCGCAAGGGCACGATCACCCTGCTCTTCGGGAGCCGCGACCGCGAACACTGCAGCGCGCGTGTGCTCAAGGAGTACCTGGAGCGACGAATGAGCTCCAAACACCGAGCGAGGAAGCCCAACGAATGAACCGGATTCAGGGGAAGGTTGTCGTCATCACGGGCGCGTCGGCCGGAATCGGGGCGGCCTGCGCCCGTGCGTTCGCCCGCCACGGCGCAGAGTTGATCCTCCTCGCCCGCCGCGAGGATCGCCTGAACCAGGTGGCCGACGAGATCGAGCAGGAGCACGGCAAGCGCCCCCGGACCTTCGTCCTCGACGTGCGCGATCGGGACGGTGTCGTCGCCTTCGGCGAGCAGCTCGAGGCCGACGGCGTCGTCCCAGACGTCCTGCTCAACAACGCCGGCCTGTCCCGCGGCCTCGCCAAGCTCCACGAGGGGAGCTTCGAGGACTGGGACGAGATGATCGACACGAACATCAAGGGGCTGCTCAACGTGACGCGGGCCATCCTGCCGATGATGGTCCGTCGCGACCGCGGCCACGTCGTCAACATCGGCAGCACCGCGGGTCACCTGGTCTACCCCGGCGGCAACGTGTACAACGCCACGAAGTTCGCCGTGCGCGCGCTCAACGAGGCGATGAACCTCGACCTCCTCGGCACCCGCATCCGTGTCTCCAGCATCGACCCCGGGATGGTCGAAACCGAGTTCTCGTTGGTCCGGTTCCGCGGCGACAAGGAGCGGGCGGCCGCCGTGTACCGGGGCTTCCAGCCCCTCACGGCGGAGGACGTGGCCGACGCGGTCCTCTACGTGGTCAACGCGCCGGAGCACGTGAACGTCCTCGACATGGTGATCCTCCCGACGGCGCAACGGAACTTCTACCTGGTGGACCGGCGGGAAGGGTGAAGCGACCGGGAGCGCCCTCATGACCGAACCCTATCGCCCGATCGCCTGCTCGCTCCACGACGAGCTGGAGGCACGCGCCACGCTGGGCCGGGAGTGCGAGGTGCGCTACCGCCGCGACGACGGCACGGGCGAGAACGTCGCCCGGGGCCGGATCCGCGACATCTACGCCCGCGCCGGCGTCGAGTACCTTCTCCTGGAGGGCGGGTCGGAGATCCGGTTGGATCACATCGTCGCGGTCGACGGTATCGCCTTCCAGGACGGTTGTTGAGGCCGAACCCCAGGAGCGGAGGGAACAGATGCAACGCGCGCCGACGTGGACCGTCGTCGCCACCTATCCCGCCGTCTTCCAGGCAGAGATGGCCGCGGAGACATTGAAGCAGGCGGGGATCCCCGCGGTGGTCCGCGCCGAGAGCAGCGGGATCTTCGGCGCGGGGTACGCCGGGACGGTCACGGGCGGCGCCCGGGTCCTGGTCCCCGCGGACCTGGTCGACGAGGCCCGGGACGTCCTCGACCTGGACACGGACCCGGGAGGTCCGGCAGCCGCCTGAGACGACTTCGCCCTCGAAGCCCCGGGTCTCGCCGCGTCCGCGAGTCGTGCCGCGCCGGCCCCTCTCCAGCCGGGGAGGCCGCGGGGTTAACGAGTGTTACCGAACCTCGATCCGCGCCCAATCCCAGCTACTGAGGCCTCGCTCGTCCACCGCCTTTACGGCGATCGTCCACCCGGCGCGGGCGCCGGGGATCCGGGCCCGCGGCTCGGTCACGATCAGCTCCTCCCGCATGGGGTCGACGGGCGGACCGTAAACGATCCGGTAGTGCCGGATCCCCTTCTCTCGCGCCGGCTCCCATGCCACCTCGACGCCGCTCCGGTCCCGCCGAACGACCCTCAACCCATCGATCCGCGAGGGGCTCGAGGCGAGGAGCATGATCGACGCCACGTTCGCCTTCGTCGTCTCCAACACCAGCTCGTGGTTTATCGTCTCCAGGACGTCGTGGCTCTGGTGGTAGTGAGGGTTGGCCAGCACGGGGTACGAGCCGATGCCGCCGATCACGTCTCCGAACGCGTCGAATAGGGCGTGGGCGTCGGTGTTCTTGTAGTACCGCGCGTCGTAGGTGATCAGGCGGCTAAAGAGGAACGCAGCGGCGTGCTGGAGGTCGCGGATCCCGGCGTTCGAGTAGCGGATCGTGTTGTCCAGCCG
>VSDC01000421.1:0-2530 GCA_047459275.1 Gemmatimonadota bacterium | reverse complement strand
CTCCTCCCCGTCCGCATGCTCAACGAGTACGCGTACTGCCCGCGGCTCTTCCACCTGATGTATGTCGAAGGGCGGTGGGCGGACAACGTGTACACGCTCGAAGGGCAGGAGGCGCACAGACGTGTCGACCGGCTCGATCACGTCCTCCCGGACCCGGAAGCCGATGGGAGCGTCGAGGAGGATCAAGAAAGCGAAGGCGACGGCGACGAACGCCCCGTGATCAGCCGCTCCGTCGCCCTCGCCTCCGAGCGACTCGGGATCACGGCCAAGCTCGACCTCGTCTCGACGGCTGGCGACGAAGCGGTGCCTGTCGAGACGAAGCGCGGACGAGTGCCGAACAACCCGGAGCGGAGCTGGGAACCGGAACGGGTGCAGCTCATGGCCCAGGGGCTCCTGCTGCGCGAGCATGGTTACCGAACGGACCACGGCGTGCTCTACTTCACCGGGTCGAAGACCCGGGTCGACGTACCCTTCACGCCCGAGCTGGAGGCGCTGACGCTCCGCCTCATTCACGAGGCGCGCCAGGCGGCGCGGTCGACGGTGTTGCCCGACCCGCTCGAGGACAGCCCGAAGTGCAATGGGTGCTCACTCGCGGGGATCTGTCTCCCGGACGAAACCCTCACCTTGCGCGAGGTGGGTGCGGACCCGCCTGAGGCAGGGCACGAAGCCGTCCGTCGGCTGTATCCCGCCCGGGACGACGCATTGCCGCTCTACATCCAGGAGCAGGGCGCGCGGGTCGGGAAGAGCGGCGACGTCCTCGTCATCACGAAGGAAGGGAAGGAGATCGCCCGGGCGCGGATCAAGGACGTGAGCCAGCTCGTCCTCTGCGGCAACGTATCGATCACGGCGCAGACGGTTCACCTCCTCTGTGAAGCGTCGATCCCCGTCGTCCACCTGTCGCGCGGGCACTGGTTCTACGGGATCACGGCCGGAATCACGCTACGGAACGCGTACGACCGCGCGGCGCAGTTCGATGCGGCGAGCGACCCGGCGCGTCGCGTCGCGTTCGCGCGCGAGATCATCGCGGCCAAGGGGGCGAACCAGCGCACGCTGCTCCTTCGCAACGGCCGGCCTCGGCCGGAAGCGGTCGCCGCGGAGATCGCGACGCTGCTGCGCAAGATCGAGCACGTCGAAAGCGCCGACCAACTCCTCGGGATCGAGGGGGCCATCGCGGCGAAATACTTCTCCGTGTTCGGAACCATGCTCCGGCCGCGAGACATCGACGCCGACTGGGAGTTCCAGAACCGCAACCGCCGGCCGCCACGCGACCCGGTCAACGCGCTCCTGTCGTTCGGCTACGCACTCCTCACCAAGGAGTGCACGGTGGCGCTCATGGGCGAGGGGTTGGATCCATGGTGGGGGCTGTACCACCAGCCTCGACACGGGCGACCGGCGCTCGCGCTGGACCTGATGGAGGAGTTCCGACCGGTCGTCGTGGACAGCGCCGTCATCACCGCGATCAACACCGGAATGGTGACCGCGAAGGACTTCGTCCGCTCGAAGGCGGGATGCGTGCTGAAGGATTCGGGGCGGAAGGCATTCATCCGCGCGTATGAAGCGCGCCTCGACCAGCTCGCCACCCATCCGCTCTTCGACTACCGGTGTTCGTGGCGGAGCCTGATCCGGCTCCAGGCGCGGCTCCTCGCCCGCTGGCTCCGTGGCGACGTGCCGAGTTACCAGGGGATCACGGTGCGGTAAGTGCGACGATGGCTCGGCGGCACTATCTGGTGAGCTACGACGTCTCCGACGACAAGCGCCGGAACAAGGTGTTCAAGACGCTTCACGCCTTCGGCGATCACGCCCAGTACAGCGTCTTCTTCTGCGAGCTCAGCGACCAGGAACTCGTGCAGCTCAGGACGAGGCTCCGGGCGGCGATCCATCACAAGGAGGACCAGGTGTTGATCGTCGACCTGGGAACGAACACCCGCCCGCTCGAGGAGGGAATCGAGGTCCTGGGACGGGGGTATCAGCCCGCCACGCGCGTTGTGGTGGTGTGAGGTCGCCGGGCGTCGTGCGAGCGGGGAGGTGGTGCCGGGAAAGCAGGCTCCGCTCGAACACGTTGACAATCAAGGTCTTGGGATATGACGATAGATCCCTCTCATCACTCTTCGACACCCCTTCCCGCTCCGCCGCTCGCGTTTCCGCGCGAAACGCGCGTCATGTCAAAGGGTTACGCGGCGGCTGATTCCTCGACCGAAAGGTCGAGGCCTCATTGAAGCGAGCTGGAGTTGTGACCATCCTGGCCGCCCACCCTGATTCCTCGACCGAAAGGTCGAGGCCTCATTGAAGCAGCACCGCCGGCGGAACCTCGACCCAGGTATAGCCGATTCCTCGACCGAAAGGTCGAGGCCTCATTGAAGCCTCGATCAGATCCGCCGGGACGTCCAACTCGGCCAGGATTCCTCGACCGAAAGGTCGAGGCCTCATTGAAGCCCGAGTGGTTCGCGCGGCGCGGCGTCGTCGCCACTATGATTCCTCGACCGAAAGGTCGAGGCCTCATTGAAGCCGGGCGGCGTGATCGCGCCGAAAA
>VSDC01000025.1:0-12217 GCA_047459275.1 Gemmatimonadota bacterium | reverse complement strand
CTCCCGCGGCAGGACTCGAACCTGCGACCCGGCGGTTAACAGCCGCCTGCTCTACCAACTGAGCTACGCGGGAATGTGTTTCGAGCAACAAAAATTAACCCGGGGCGGGCCTCGGGTCAACCCCTGGGGGCGTCGGCGATCGGGCGAGTCTCGAGGATCCCGATGAGTTCGACCGGCGTGGCCGGTGCGGCGGGCGCTACGGATCCGACGGCCCCGGGGACTGTGCCGGGCCGCCCGATCGCGGCTTCCACGGCGCCGACGAGCGTCTCCGCTTTCTGCCTCGCGGCGCCGGTCACGCGGAGCTCGTCGAGGGCGCGGCGCAGCGCCGTCTCGGTGCCGGTGTCGAGGGGGCGCGCGAGAGCGGCTAGGACGGTATCGGCGCGCGCGCAGAGTGAGGGTTCGGGGCCTCCCGGAATGGCGGCGAGGGCCGCGAGGATGCGACGGGCGGCGTCGGCGCCCGGGGACGCGGCCGGGATTCCTGGTCCCGCGCCGAGCATGGCGACCCGCTCGGCGACCTTCGGACGGACGGCGGCGAGCACCCGAGCGATGAGGCGACGGTCGGGGGCGAGGGTCGTGAAGAGGGATGCTCCGCTGGCTGCGGCGGTATCGCGCCGGTAGCGAGGCGGTGTATTGCCCCGCGGCGGTGCATCGGGCGCGAGTACGCCCGGCCCGGCCGCGTAGGCGCCGAGGGCCGCGAGGAGGATCTCTGCCGCCGCGGCGTCGGGATCGCGGGCGAGCGAAGGTCGCCCGCGTCGGTCCACGTCCACCACCCACCACGCCGCCCGTGTCCCGATGCGGTAGGCGACGAGCACCCGGCGGGGGCGGCCGGGCTCGACCGGGACGCAGGCAGCGGCCGGTCCGGTTGCCGTCGTTGGGGAGCCGCGGCGTCCCGCGTGCCAATGCGCGCCCGCGCCCGCCGTCGCCTTCTCCCACACCACCCTCAACTCCTCCATGGTTTCGAGCGCTGGAACGTCCGCCCGCTCGATCGCGTCCAGCGCGTCGGGGTCGCCGGCGGTGAGGCGGTCGACGAGGGCGCTGTAGTTGCCTTCCGGGCCTCCGCCGAGCACCGCGCCATCGGCACCGACGGTGCGGCCGATCGCCGTGAGCTTGGCGCGCAGCCGGTCCAGGAGCCGGAGCGCGCGGTCGAGGCCGCGGTCCGGGAGGAAGTGGTAGGGGTGGACGGTCTCGTGCGGCGACCCGAGGCGGTCGATCCTGCCGAGCCGCTGGATCAGGCGCACCGGGTTCCAGGGCAGGTCGTAGCTCACCAGGTGCGCCGCGTCCTGGAGATTGAGCCCCTCGGCGAGCACGTCGGTCGCGATCAGGAGGTCGACCCGCTCGCGGGCGGGTGGCGGCCGCACGTGGTTCGCTCGCGGCGCGAAGCGTTCGATGACCGCGCGTCGTCCCGCTCGCCCCGTCCCGAGGAATGCGCCCGCTCCGTCGATCAGGGCGACCCCGCCGCGGTGGACCAGTTCTCGCCAGAGGTATCGTGCGGTGTCACGGTATTCGGTGAAGAGCAGAACCTTTTCTCCGCGCAACTCGTGGTCCAACAGGCGGATGATCCGCTCGAGCTTCGGGTCGTCCGGCCCGAGGGCGGCGAGCAGGCCGGCGAGCCGGTCGCGGTCCGCCGTCACGTCGCGACGGAGGCGGACCACGTCCAGAGCGGGCGGCAGCGGCATGAGCGCGACCTCCACGAGGACGAGCTGGGCGAGGTCTGCGTCGCCGGGGGCGGTGTAGAGGGCGCGATGGTCGCGGGGCCGGAGGAGGCGACCGCGGTCGAGGGCCGCGAGGAACGCATCGAGGTAGCGGAGCTGGCGTCGCAGGCTCGCGCGGAAAGCGGCCAGGCTCGACTCCAGACGTTTCAGCAGCCCGGCCCGCATCAGCTCGGCGATGCCACCGACTCCCGGAATGCGGTGCCCGACGCCGATGGCGGTGGTCGGAATTCCTCCGCCGGCACTGGCTGTCGGGGTTCCGGCGCCTCCGTCGTCATCGCTCTCGCCTGCTGCGCCAGGATCGGAACAGCCGATGTACAGCTCGGGGCGGAACGCGGCGAGGGTCAGGCCCTCGATCGCCTCGACGATCGCGTCCACGCCCGGCTGGACGCCGTCGAGGGAGTACAGGATCGGGACAGGCGCCGCCCGGCGCGGGAACCTCACCGGCGTCGCCGAGCCAGGCGTGCGGATCGCGCCGTAATGCTCGCGCAGGAACGGGCGCGTGCGGCGGATCACGACCTCGTGGAGCACCGGCAGGAGCGAAGGCGGTGCAGAAGTGCCTGCTTCCGTCGCGGCACGGACCGCCTCTCTCAGGTCCGGCACGCCCACGTCGCGAAAATCCCCGTCGCCGGCGAAGAGCCGGAGCAGGAAGTAAAGATCCCACACGGAGTTGTTCACCGGCGTCGCCGTCAGCAGCACGACGCGCGCGCCGCGACAGAGCTCCGCCAGCGCCCGGTAGCGGCGAGTCCGCGGCGAGCGGAAGGCGTGGGCCTCGTCGACGACCACGAGGTCCAGCCCGGCGAGACGCGCGTGGGGATACGTCCCCCGGCTCAGACGTTCGTGGGATATCCAGGCGAGGAACGGGCGACGAGACGCGGGACGAGACGAGTCGCCCGGGAAATGGTCTGGGTCCGGCGCAGGGCGGTGCGGCGCGGGCGTCTGGCGGCGCGGGTGGGGCGGGTGGGGCGCCGGGAGGGGCGAGGGACCCGCTGGTTGGCGCGCGCGAAGCGCGCCCTCGTGCGTCTGGATATGGAGGTCGAAGGCGATCCCGACCTCGTGCCTCGGGGCGATGTCGTCGAGGTGCTGCCGGGGCAGCCCATACACGTCCGCCAACCCGAGGCGCGTTCCCAACCGCCCGAGAGCGCGGGTCCACTCGCGTCGTAACGCCGCGGGCGTGAACACCGCGACCCTGAGCCCGTTCCTCAGCATTTCCTCGATCAGCGCAAGCGCCACGTAGGTCTTGCCGAGACCGACGCTGTCCGCGATCACGACGCCGCGCCTGGACTCGAGGGTTTGCGACGCGCGGCGCACCGCGGCCTCCTGGAAATCGGCGAGCGCAAAGACGCGGTTCCCATCCCGATACGGGCGATTCCGTCCGTTCTCCGCCTCCCTGCCCCCTTCCCCGTGGCCGTCCTCCCCTTTTCCCTCGCCGAACCGCGCCTCCAGGATCCTCAGCGCCACCGCCCGCGCGTCGTCGGCGGGGTACCACACCGGCGGCTCGCGCAGCCATCCGGTTGTGAATCCTGTCGCCCTTCTCTGCCCGCTCCAGTTTTCCACTTTTCCACAACCGGGACGCTCAACCATGGGTCGCACACAGGCGTTCGAGGGCCTCCCGGACGACCGGCTCGACGTCGTACGCACGCTGCCACAGGACGTCGAAGCGGGCGGTCGCAGCGGCGGCGTGGGAGGGGGTGGTGAGAATGCATGTAAATGACGGTCCGTCAGTGTGTTGTGGAGTTCCGAAGTAGATGCTCCCGACGAGGGTCAGGACGCCCCCGCCGTCGAGGCCACGGAGCACCGCGAAGTCGGGGTTCCACCCCTGCAGCCCGGCGGCCCGCACGGCCATCCTCCCATTGTCGAAAAGTCTGAGGAGAGTGAGTGCATCCTGCTGTGGATTACGATGTTGAAAGGGTCGGGTGAGGGACTCGACGTCGAGGCGTCCGAGGAGTACACGCCAGCGCCGGACCCTCGCGACCTCGGCGGGAGTCAGGTCGATCTGCGCGAGCCGGATGCGTGCGACGGCGAAATCGGCCTCTGTCGCCCGGGCGAGGGAACTGCCGAGAACCTGCCGCAGGGACGGAGATGAGTGTTCGTCGAGAAGGATCGCGCTCATCGTGGTATCCCCCGGAGCCAGAGGTCGAACTCGCGGATCGCGGCAACGTCGTCGCTCGTGAGGCCGAAGGCGGCGGCGACGATCGCGTTCAACTCAGCTTCTTCGTCGGTCTCGATCGCGCCGCGCCCGTGCGCCCGTGCGGAGATCTCGACGAGTCGCGCTGCGGTCGGCCCTGCGTCCCACCCCCGAGGGAGCGGCACCAGCGCGATCGTCCAGGCGAGGAACCGGAAGTGCGCGTCCTTTGCGCGCTCGGCGATCGCCCGCGCGAACGTCCGGACCGGCAGCGAGTTGAGGTACGCGGCCAGGAGGAGCGCCTGGTCGTGGTCCCGCGTGGGAATGAAGTAGACGGTATTGAGCGGGATGAGAGGCACGTCGCGGCCCGAGGTTCCGCGGACGCGGGTGGGGAGCGCCACCGCCTCCAGCGTGAGCGCCAGGTCGTGCCAGGCGACCTTGGGCCCGAGCGTCGCCGGTGTGAGGCGGAACAGGGCGCCGGGCGGGTGCGCGTCGCGTTTGCCGGAGCGCCGTTCGAGCGCCTCCTGGTGGCGCTCGAGGTACCGGGCGAGGCGCGGCGGCGGAGCGTGCGGCGTAGCCGTGAGGTCGTCGTGGACCCAGCAGACATGGTCCACGACATTGTAGCGCCATGCGGCGAGGTCGCTGCCGCGGAGGAGGGGGCGGAGGGCGTCCTCCTCGACGATCGCCTGGAAGCGGCGCACATTCGCGGCCGGGAGCCCGTCCTTGCGGGCCCGGTCCCACCCGACGGCCCGCACCTGGGCAAGGCCCCCGAGCTTGGGTGCCACATGCCGGAAGATGAGCACGTCGTTTGCGCCGGTCACGACGCCGCGCCGGACGGAAAGGCCCGGGATCGTGCCCAGCGGCGGGCCCGCCTGCTGCATGCGACGCAGCGCGGCACGCGTCGCGGGCGGCGCGAGCAGCCATGGCGATTCCGGGTCGTCCGGGAGGATAGGCAGGTCGCGCTGCGGGAGGCAGAAGCGGAGCGGCTCGACCCCGCGCCGGACCATGGACACCCGCACGAGCGGCGCGTCCGGGCGGGACCAGGAAGATGAGGCGGCGCCGTGCGCCCCGGCGCCGAACCCTGCCGACCCGGTCCCGCCGCGGGTCGCACCAACTCCGCTGCCGTTGCTCGCACCGGCCACGGTGAACCGGGCATGTGTGCCGCTGCTCGGACCACCCACGGCCGACCGGCCGTCGGCGCCCATTATGCCACTCACATCGCCGGCCGGCGGCCGCGTTCCCGCCTTCGTCGCCACGACCGTGGCGGTGAACGCGTCGGCGTGGAAGATCGAGCGCTGGTCGAGGCTGTGGTCCTCGATTGATGCGAGCCGCGTCCCCGTGAGGAGCATGCTTCGGGCGCCGGCGCCGTAGAGCGATCGGATCGCCTTGGCGGGGAGGAGCATCCCGAGCGTGCCGCCTGGCGCGAGGAGCCGGAGTGAGCGCTCGAGGAAGAGCAATGAGAGGTCGACCTGCGCCGCGACTCCGCCCGGGGCACCCGTCAGCGTCGCGCCGCGGCGCCACCCCGCGCGACGGCACACGGCGTAACGGGACCGGACGATCTTCCCGACCGACGCGGGCCAGCGGTGCGCCCGCACCCATGGCGGATTGGAGAGGATGACGTCGAATCCGCGCGTTGTCGCCTCGGCGAAGTGGATGTCGAAGCTGAAGAACGGCAGCGCGCCCTGGTCGTCGAGCGCGGCCCGGAGCCGTTCGAGCTCGCCGAGCCGGCCGGCGACGTCACGCGCCGCGATTTCCGCGCGTCGTGCTTCCGGCGACCGGTCGCCGAACAGGTCGCGTGCGGCGGCCGCGGCGGCGAGCTCCCGGGCGCGGGTGATCAGCCTCCGCTCGATGCCGTCGAGCCACGCGCGGGCCAGGCGAGTCTCGGCCGCTGCCAGCTCCGCCTGGAGCGCCGGCCGGGCGTCCGGATCCGCGGAGAGGTACTCCTGCGCGAGGGGCGGGATCGCACGGAGCGCGCGTCGGACCGCGGGGTCGAGAGCGACCCGGTCGACGACGTCGTCGAACCCCGCGCCCGCGACCAGGTCGAGCGGGTCGAGGAGCGCATCTCCCTGGCGGATGCGACGGTCCAGGTTCGGGAGCGGCTCGACGGGGCGCCGAGGGAAGGCCTGGTCGGGGCCGGTCGCCGGGCACTCGTCATCGCGACCAGCCGCCGAGCCCTCGCCACCGCGACCCGCGGCCGGACCCTCGCTCTCGCGGCCCGCTGGTCCATCGTCGACCGCGAGCGCGAGCCAGAGGCGGAGCGCGCAGAGGAGCGCGGCGTCCTCCTGGAGGTCGACGCCGTGGAGCGAACGCGCGACGACGTCGCGTCGGACCGCCGCCCGATCTGTGTCGCCCAGCGCCACGCGCAGGCGCGTGAGCCGGGTGAGCGCGCCGAGGAGGAACGCGCCGGAGCCGCACGCGGGGTCGAGGACACGCAGCTCGCGTAGGGCGTCGAGGAGTGAAGTGCGGCGGTCCGGTGAGATCCAGGATGCGTCGCCGTCGCGGACCAGGCGCGTCGCGTCGCGAGGATCCACGCCCAGCGCCTCGGCCAGGTGTGTCTCGAGGGCGGTGGTCACGAGCCGGTCGACGACGGCGGCCGGCGTGTAGAACGTCCCGCTGGACCGGCGCCGATCGGCGGCCATGAGCGCCTCGAAGACTCGGCCGAGCATCTCCGGGTCGACTCCGACGTCGCCCGCGCCGTCGGCCGCCGCCTCCACCGCCTCGCGGGTCGTGAAGCGGTAGCGCTCCAGGAGCCCGTCGAACGCACCGGCGACGACATCATCCGGCAAGTCCAGCGCGGGGTTGCGCCGCTCGATTGCGTGCCGCTCGAAGAGCCCGCCGTTGAGATAGGGCAGGTCGCCGAGCGCGCGGGCCTCCGACGTCCGACGCTCCGGCCGTGTGTTGAGCGCACCGAAGAAAAGGTGTCCGAGGACGGCGCGGTAGAACGTCCCCTCCCCCGGCGCACGTCGCCAGCGGTTGAGGAGCGATGGCAGGAACGCCGGGTCGCCGGCCAGGTGCCCCTCTCGTTGCAGGAAGTAGAGGAACATGAGGCGCGAGAGGAGCAGGAGCGCGAGCGCGTCACGGTCTGACGCGGTGTCCGGCGCGATCCCGGTCCACGCCTCGGCGATCCGGGCGCGTTGGGCGCGGAAGTCCCGGAAGAACTGTCGCGTCACGCGGCTCCGGTCGAGGGCGCGCGCGTGCCGGATCGCCAGCGCCACACCCGCCTCGCCCTCGCGCGCGGCCAGCTCCTCCAGCGTCTCGATGTCGGTCCGCCGTGGCGCCGCCCGGTCCACGGTGAGCTGCCGCAGCTCGTCGCCGAGGCCGAACGAGGCGAAGGTCAGATAGCGATAGCGGGGGCTCGCGAAGACGAAGAGGTTGAGCCTGGCGGGGTTGTGCGCCCGGATCCGGCGCGCCACACGGGCGACGGATTCAGGCGCTGCGTCTTCCAGCTCGACAACCAGGGCGGCCAGCCCGCCCCGCTCGCCTGCCGCGTACACCCGTCGCACGCCGTCCACGCCCTCGAGGCCACGGTCGGCGGGTGACATGCGCGGCAGAGGCGTGGGTGCGGAGAAGCCGAGCGCACGGAGCAACGGCGCGACCCTGGCCGGGCATGTCGCGACCCGCAGGAGCGCATCGAAGGAATCGGTGGATCTGGCCACGCCCCGGACGAAGTGGCCGGTACCGGGGCGAAGCCATGGGCAGGTGAGACGACCCCTACGCCAGCTCCCACCCCCTCACGTCCGGCGCGTCCGGCCGGACGTCCGGCGCGTCCGGCCGGACCAGCACGACGTCGCCGGGATTGGCGGGGTTTACCACGCCCAGGACGAGGACCTCGCTGCTGAACCCCGCGACCCGCCGCGGCGGAAAGTTGACCACGGCCAGCACGTCCGTCCCAACGAGCGTTTCGGGCGAGTACCGGCGCGTGAGCTGGGCGCTCGACTGCTTGACCCCGATCGGCTCGCCGAAATCGATCCACAGCTTGATCGCCGGCTTGCGCGCCTCGGGGAATGGCTCGGCCCGTACGACCCGGCCGGCGCGGATGTCGAGGGCGAGGAAGGTGTCTACCGTGGTTTCCGGTTTGGTATTCATCCGAAAACGAACGCCAGAATGATCTCGAGCACGATCAGGGCGACGATGGTTGCCTCGAGGAGCTCGGCGCGTCCGGTGGCCGCCTCGTCGTAGAGCATCTGGTAGGTGTCGCGGATGATGGCGAGCTTGCGGTCGACCGCGTTGCTCCAGGCGCGGACGCGGAAGAGATCGAGCGCCACCGCGTAGATCCGCGCCAGGTACACGTCCTCCGTGACCTTGAGCGCGTTCTCCACCCGTTCCGTGAGCTCCGTCACCTCGGCGACGAGGCCGTGAAGGTCGCGCGCGAGGGCCGCGTAGCGACGGACGGCAAGGCCGCGCACCCATTTCCTCATCTCCGCCACCCGGTCGTACATGCGCGGCAGCTCGCGGTCGAGGAGCTCGTCGTAGTAACGCAGCTCCAGGAGCTGGGCGTTTGCGACCTCGAGCACGTCGGCCACGTCCGTGTCGCCGGACGGCTCGTACAGGAACGCGTGGTCCCAGGTCAGGACGGCCAGGTCGTCCGTGTAGTACGAGTAGGTGTGGCGCAGCAGCTCGGCGCGCGCGGTGGCCGACAGAGGCTTCGTCTCGCCCGAGAGGAGCGGCACCAGGTCGACGCGGCGCAACAGCTCTTCGGCGAGGAGCGGCTCGTCGAACTCGCGGACCGCCGTGATCTGGTAGTCCTCCTCGAGGCCCCGGAAGGTGCTCCGCTGGATCGCGGGACCGACCAGTCCGAGGAGCCGGTCGCGGAGCTCGGTCCAGAGCGCTGCGGCGTCCTGTTCCGCGACCGTCCGCTTCACCGCGATCGAAAGGGCGACGAATTCGTCCCAGGACAGATCCGACGCGTGGAGACGCAGGGCGATCGACACGACGCCGAAGTCGTAGATACGGGCGATCGCGTCGATCGTGTACCAGGTTCCGTCCAGCTCCAGCTCGATCGGGCGCAACCCCACCTCGACCGGCGGGACGCCGAAGGCGATCGCCTTCGGATCGGCACGCCGCAACCGGATCCGGGTGACCGCCGTGGGTGCGACTCGCGTCGCAATCGCTTCGATCTCCGCCAGGTCGATCGTGTCGGCCACGTCGTAGAGACGCATGGCCACGATGACCCCCTGGCGGACGCCCGGCGCGTGCGCCCGCTCAACCATGCTCGATCAGTCCAGGAGGGAGGTCTGCGCGTGGATCAGGGACGGGACCTCGTGGCAAGCACGGCACCGCGCCTCGTACGACTCCAGCCCGCCGACCTGGATCGTCGGGCCCTCCGCCGGAGCCGGCTTCCCGTTGACCAGGCGCTGGTTCCGCGTGGCCAGCGCGCCGCACCGGATACAGATCGCGTGGAGCTTGTCGACCTTTTCGGCGACCGCCAGGAGAGCACCCATCGGCCCGAACGGCTCGCCGCGGAAGTCCATGTCCGTGCCTGCGGCGATGACGCGTACGCCGCGGTCCGCCAACGCGTTGGCCACCCGCACGATTCCGTGGTCCAGGAACTGGACCTCGTCGATCGCGACGACCTGCGTGTCCGGCCGGACCTTCTCCATCAACTCCGTCGAGGACTGGATGGGCTCGGCCTCGATGCTGGAGCCGTCATGGGAGTGGATCGCCCGGATCCCGCCGTAGCGATCGTCCAGGTAGGACTTGAAGACCTGCACCGTACGGCGCGCGAGCAGCGCACGCCGCACACGCCGGATCAGTTCCTCGGACTTGCCGGAGAACATGACCCCGCTGATGACCTCGATCCAGCCGCTTCTCAGATTCTGGTGCATAAGGGGAGAGTCTAGGGTGTCGGCCCGGCCGCCGTCCAGAACGCTGGGGACGCGGGCCCTCGCTGTCAGGAAACAAACACCGGGACTCCTCGCCCCGGTGGAACAAGGGATCGTCCCGCGCGGTGTTCTAGCCTCTCGACGCCGTTCCGCGGACCCGCGCCTGGGCGCGCGGACGAAGGGTCCGGACTACTTCCGCAGCACGTCGTCCACGTCCTCGCCGACGTCGACGTCGGCCGAAGCGCCCGCGAGCGCCGGTACCCGCAGCCCCTCGCCGATCGCATGGTCCGGCGGCAGCGGGATCGGCAGCCGCCCGGCGACCATGACCGAGCCCGACAGCGCGCGAGCCGCCGCCCGCTGCGCGACCTCCGACTCGCTCCATGCGAGCATGTAGGTCCGTGCGCGCGGGATCTGGCGCAGCAGATACGGGTCGCCGAAGCTGACGACTATTGCGCCGTTGGCGGCCAGGGCATCCGCCAGCTCCGCGACGGGCCTGGGCAGTCCCAGATCGCCCTTCCACGGCATCGCGCGGGCGAACGAGGAGAATACGACGACGTCGGCGCCTCGAGCCGCGCGGCGCGCCCGGGCGATGTCGTTCGCCCGCGACCGTTTCCACAGACGCACCGTCTCGACCTTCGCGCCGCGCCGTTCCAGCGCTTTCGCGAACTCCTTTCCGTCGTCGCTGTGGCGCGAATCGGTGTAGACGATCTGCACGACGCGCCGACCCTCGAGCGGCGGCAGCACCGCGTCCTCCGGCCCGCGGACGAGCGTGACCGAACGGTCGGCAATCCGCTGCGCCCAGCGCTGGTGATCGGGAGCCGAGAGGATCCTGCGCAGCTCGTCCAGGTCGACTTCCCGCTCGTTGTCCAGCCCGACCGCCGCCTTCGCCGCCAGGATCCGTCTCACCGACGCGTCGATCCGCGCCTCCGTGATCCGCCCCGTCTCGACCGCCGCCACGACCGCGTCGATGGCTTCCTTCGCGCTCGGAGGCATGAGCAGGATGTCCGCGCCCGCCCGGACCGCCGCGACGGCGATTTCGCCCACCGTCCGGCCCTTACGGATCCCGTCCATCATGAGGCCGTCGGTGACGATCAGCCCGCCGAAGCCCATCTCACCGCGGAGCAGGTCCGTGAGGATCGCGCGCGAAAGGGTGGCCGGGAGATCCGGATGCTCCGGGTCCAGCGCGGGGACCGCGAGGTGCGCCGTCATGATCCCGGTCACGCCCGCCGCGATCGCTGTGCGGAACGGCACCAGCTCGACCGTCTCGAGCCGCCAGCGCGTGGCATGGATGACCGGCAGCGTCAGGTGCGAATCCTTCTCCGTGTCGCCGTGACCCGGGAAGTGCTTCGCCACCGTCAGGAGCCCTTCCGATTGCGCGCCTTCGATGAAGGCGGCCACCCGCTCCGCCACCTCGACCGGATCGGCGCCGTACGCCCGCGTGTTGATCACCGGATTCGCCGCGTTCACGTTCACGTCGGCGACCGGCGCGAACGCCATGTGCACGCCCGCGGCGCGCGCCTCCCGGGCCGTGATGCGACCCGCTTCGTACGCCAGCTCCGGTCCGCCCGCCGCCGCGATCGCCATGTTGACCGGGAGCACCGTGCCGCCCACCAGCCGCGTCCCGGGACCCCACTCCAGGTCGGCGCCGACCAGGAGCGGCACATCGGCCGACCGCTGGAGGTGGTTCAGCCAAGCCGCCGTACGGACGGCGTCGCCCTTCCCCACGATCAGCCCGCCGACCTTCTCCTCGACGACCAGCGTCCGCGCCCGGCGCGCTTCGGAGGCGTTCAGCTCGCCGCCCGGGATCCACGGCATGACCATCTGGGCGACCTTCTCACGCAGCGTGAGCCGCGACAGCGTCGCCTCGACCCATGCCGTCGAGCGCACGCCCTCCCGCGTGGTCACGGGAGTCGCGGGCACCCGGAGCGGCGCCCACGGCAATGGCGCCAGCGACGCCGCCACCCGACCACGAGCCCTGCGCGCCAACGCCTCGCCGCTGACCGACAGCCGTTCCTCGAGCCACTCCCTGGAGAACGGCACGGCCGCGTCTCCGCCCGCGTCCAACCCGCCGAGCGGTGCCGCACGGGACGCCCGCGCCTCCGCCGGCGCGACGTCGACGCCCGTCGCGGGCAACGTCGGTCCGGGAGCCAGCAACGGCGTGGGCGCAGCAAGCGCCAGAAGCGCGGTCAGCGCGAGATGCCTGATCATTGCCATCTCACTGCTCTGGGGACCCGGTCTCTCCTACCTATAGGATCGACCGGCGAGGAACGTGCCCGCGGGTTCGGCTACTGCTGTGGGGAGAGCGGCGGGAAACGCACATACCTCCAGCCAACCGAAACGTACGGCAAGATGATGGCGAACTCGCCACCGACGCAAGGGCGACGGCCGGTGGACCGTGATGGCCGCTCCGCCGACGGTCACGACGTCGCGGCTACTGCCTTCATACCGTGGCTACTGCCCTCACCGCGCGGCTGTCTTTCTCTACGCCGCGGCGGGCGAGCCCTTACCCCGCGCGCTCGGGCGTCTCCGTCGTTCGGTGGCCTGCTCCCGCAGGCGGGACA
>VSDC01000420.1:0-2553 GCA_047459275.1 Gemmatimonadota bacterium | reverse complement strand
AGAAAGTTCGATACAAGCTCCAAAAGAACGCTTCGATCAGCGTTCGGAATTACCTTTCTCGACCCTTTGGCGCTCTCGCGCCGGCCCGTGAGAAGGTACACCCACGGGCAGGGCCCACACAGACATGCACAACCTCGGCTGTCAAACAACGGAGACGCTTATCGCGCCAGGCAGACTACCAAGATAACGATCGGCGCCCTGGTCGTCAACCCCTCTCCGGGGCGCGCAAGGCGCCGAAGCGTCAGACCCCTCTTCTTCGCCCGCCCCCGATCCCCACGTCAGGGGCAGGCGCGGCATGGCGTCAGTCCCAGTCCTCGCGGCGAGGACGACGGCCGATCACCTCCTCGTCCTCATCCTCCCATTCATCCTCCCACTCGTCCTCGTCCTCCCACTCGTCCTCGTCCTCGTCCCAGTCGTCTTCGTCCCACTCGTCCTCGTCCCAGTCCTCCTCCCAATCGTCCTCGTCGAACTCGTCTTCGTCGAAGGAAACGAGGGTGATCTCGTCCTCCCAGACGGGGAGCGAGTCGCGAGTCAGCACGTCCGCCATTGCGGGTCCTCCTTGCACGCGGTCTGTGCGAGACCGGAAAGCATGGATACTCTGGAGCAACGTCGCGAAAGTATACGACGATCGCTCTATGTCAAGGGGTTTGGCGCTCTTCTCGCTTTCTAGCTCGCCTTCCGCGCCGCTTTCTTCCTTTCGTGACTCTTCAGGTACCGCTTTCTCAGGCGAATCGCGACAGGCGTCACCTCGACGAGCTCGTCGTCCTCGATGAACTCGAGCGCGGCCTCGAGCGTGATCTGTCGTGGCGGCTCGAGAATGATGTTCTCGTCCGATCCGGCGGCGCGGATGTTGGTCAGCTTCTTCCCCTTGGTAACGTTGACCTCCATGTCGCCGGAGCGGGCGTTCTCGCCGACGATCATCCCCTCGTAGACCTCGACGCCCGGGCCGATGAAGAGCGTGCCTCTCTCCTGGAGATTGTAGAGCGCGTAGGCGACGGAAACGCCGTCGGCCATGCTGACCATGACGCCCCGGTCGCGGCTTCGGATCGGCCCGGCCCACGGGCCGTACCCCGAAAAGCGGTGGTGCAGCGTCCCCTCCCCGCGGGTGTCCGTCAGGAACTCGCTGCGATAGCCGAAGAGGCCGCGCGCCGGGATGTGGAAGACGAGGCGCGCGAGGCCGGCCGCCGCGCCCGACCGAGTCCCCGCGCCGCGCATCTCGCGCAGCTCGCCGCGTCGCGAGCCGAGCTTCTCGATGACGACGCCGACGTACGCCTCCGGGACGTCGATGATGACTTCCTCGTACGGCTCGAGCGTCTCACCGTTCGGACCCGTGCGCGTGATCACGCGCGGGCGCGACACCGCGAACTCGTACCCCTCGCGGCGCATCGTCTCGATCAGGATCCCCAGGTGCAGCTCGCCGCGCCCGGAGACGGTGAAGGTGTCGGGCGAGTCCGTGTCCTCGACCCGCAGCGCGACGTTGCGCTCCAGCTCGCGCATGAGCCGCTCGCGGATCTGACGGCTCGTCACGAACTTCCCCTCGCGCCCGGCGAACGGCGACGTGTTCACCATGAAGTCCACCGAGACCGTCGGCTCCTCGACCGTGATCCCCTCCAGCGCCTCGGGGTGCTCGGGGTCGGCGATCGTCGCCCCGATCTCGACGCCCTCGATCCCCGCGAGGGCGACGATGTCGCCCGCGGCCGCCTCGGGAACCTCGACCCGCTGGAGGCCCTCGAAGGTGTAGAGCTTCGCGACCTTCCCCTGCGTGGCGACGGCGCCCTCGGCGCCCTCGGACCCGGGCGTACGAGGCGACAGGAGCGTCACGGCGTCGCCCACGCGTACCCGGCCCCGCTCGATACGGCCGATCGCGAGCCGGCCCAGGTAGGGCGAGTAGTCGATCGTGGACACCAGCATCTGGAACGGACCGTCCGCATCCCCTGGCGGCGGCGGGACGACCTCCAGGATCGTCTCGAAGAGCGGCCGCAGGTCCCGGCGCTCCCCATCCAGCTCCCGCATCGCGAACCCTTCGCGGGCGGAAGCGTAGAGGAACGGGGCGTCGAGCTGCTCGTCCGTTGCCTCGAGCTCCATGAAGAGCTCGAGCACCTCGTCGTGGACCCGAAGCGGCTCCGCGTCGCCGCGGTCGATCTTGTTGATCACCACGATCGGCTGCAGCCCGAGCGACAGCGCCTTCCGCGTCACGAACCGCGTCTGCGGCATCGGGCCCTCCGCCGCATCGACGAGCAGCAGCACACCGTCCACCATCCGCAGGATCCGCTCGACCTCCCCGCCGAAGTCCGCGTGCCCCGGCGTGTCCACGATGTTGATCTTGTGATCGCCCCAGCGGACCGCCGTGTTCTTCGACAGGATCGTGATCCCCCGCTCCCGCTCGAGCGGGTTGGAGTCCATGACCCGCTCCTGCACCACCTGGTTTTCCCGGAACGCCCCGGCCTGCCGGAGCATCTGGTCCACCAGCGTGGTCTTACCGTGGTCGACGTGTGCGATGATGGCGATGTTGCGGATCATGCTTCGTCCTTCGGCCCGCGCCGTCGCGGACCC
>VSDC01000024.1:0-12305 GCA_047459275.1 Gemmatimonadota bacterium | reverse complement strand
GCCTCGAGGAGCAGCTCGGCAGCGCGCACGGGATCATCCGCGCGGGCCGCGCGCGCCAGCAACGCACGGGCGGTGTTGAGCGCGTCGGCAACACCCGGAACGGACACCCCGTCCAACGCCGTCGACGCCAGCTCGATCCACTGCCGCAGTCCCTCCTCGACCTCCGTCAGCCCCGCTGATCCCAGGGACCGTGCGAGGACCGGCGCCGCCAGGGCGTACGACCGACGCCGGAGCGCAGCGGCGGCTCCCGCGTTCCGCATGGAGTCCGCCTCCGCCCACAGCGCGCAGGCCTCCGCTACCGCCTCGGCCTCGCCCGGTTGCAGGCTGCCCGCCGACCTGGCCCGCTCCACGAGCTGGGGCAACGCCGGCAGCGAGGCCGCCACGCGGAGCGCCGCTTCGGTTTCCGCCGCCACCACCAGCGCCGCCGGCTCGGTCGGAGCATCCCTGCACCCGGCTACGGCCAGGCCGCCCAGGACGGCAACGATGGTGAGGGTTCGCGGGATCGACGTCATGGGCTCAGCTGATCGGCGGTGTTTTCCCGGCAACCTCGAAGCTAGTCCCGGTATGATCGTGCCACAAGTCCTGCGATACTTGACCCGGCACACCGGCCCCTCTAGCTTCACGGACGGACGTTCGAACGATCTCCGATCCCGATGCCCGAAGAGCGACCCACCTACGACGAGAAGCTCGAGCTGATCCTCCGCACCGCTGCGGCGATCTTCGCTGACAAGGGCTATCATCAGGCGAGCATTCGGGACATCAGCAAGGAGACGGGGATCAGCCTTTCCGGGCTCTACTACTACTTCGAAAGCAAAGAGGAGCTGCTCTACCTCATCCAGAGCCACTGCTTCGAGACGGTTCTGGGGGAGGCAGAGCGCCTGCTCGCGAACGTGTCCGACCCGGTGCGTCGCCTGCGGATCTTCGTGGAGAACCACCTCCGCTACTTCGTGGCGAACATGAAGGAGATGAAGGTGCTCTCCCACGAAGCGGACTCCCTCTCTGGGGATTACCGGCGCCGGGTGAACGAGCTGAAGAAGCGCTACACCGGGATCTGCGCGGACATACTGGCCCAGCTCCGGCCGACGGAGAGCGGGATCGACGAACGGGTGGCGACGTTCGCGCTGTTCGGGATGATGAACTGGATCTACAACTGGTATCGTCCCGGACGTGACGTGGGCGTGGCCGAGCTCGCGGAGGACATGACGCAACTGTTCCTTCGAGGGTACCTGGCGGGAGCCGAGCTGCCCGGCGGTCTGGACGAAGGCGCGCCCGGCGAGGCCAGACCCTCGATCTGGCGGAAAGAAGCGACGATCGTTCCCCGGAGGGCCGGGGGCTCGCGGTCGTCGCGCTGACCCGAACGGAGGACGCAATGGCGAGTGTGCTGGAATCGGCAACCACCAAGACGCTGGTCCACTACGAGGTGCGCGATGGGATCGCGCTGCTGACGCTCGACGACCCGCCGGCGAACACGTACACCTACGAGATGATGCAGCAGCTCGATGCGGCGATCCTCCGTGCGCGGATGGACGAGTCGGTCTACGTGATCGTCCTCTGCGGCGCGGGCGACAAGTTCTTCTGCGCCGGCGCGAACATCGGGATGCTGAACTCGGTGACGCCCACCTACAAGTACTACTTCTGCCTGCACGCCAACGAGACGCTGTGCCGCCTCGAGCAGACCCCGAAGCTTGTGATCGCGGCGCTGAACGGCCACACGGTCGGCGGCGGGCTGGAGATCGCGATGGCCGCGGACCTGCGCATCGCGCGGCGGGGCGCCGGCAAGATCGGGCTCCCGGAGGTCAACCTCGGCGTCCTGCCGGGGACGGGCGGGACCCAGCGGCTGTCCCGGCTGGTCGGCAAGGCGCGGGCGATCGAGCTGATGGTGACCGGCCGCACCTTCGACTTCGACGAAGCGAAGTCCCTCGGGATCGTTGACGACGTCTACGACGCGGACAGCCGCGACGCGTTCATGGAGAAGGTCATGGAGTACGCGAAGCGGTTCACGCCGCCGAACGCCGCGTCGAAGGCGATCGGCCACATCAAGCGGGCCGTGCAGACCGGCTGGGAGCTTCCGATCGGCGAGGCGCTGGCGGTCGAGCGCGAATTGCAGCAGCTCCTCTTCCAGAGCGCGGACGCCCGGGAGGGGCTGGCCGCGTACGTCGAGAAGCGCAAGCCCCAGTTCACCGGCAACTGAGGGGGCGAGATGGCGACGACGGCGGCTCCGGTCGAGCGCAAGGCGCCGAACCGGCTCTACATCGGCGGCGATTGGGTCGACGCCGCGGACGGTCGGACGTTCCAGACGCTGCACCCCGCGACGGGTGAGGTCATCGCCGAGGTCGCCGAAGCGGGCCCCCGGGAGATCGATGCGGCGGTTCGGGCCGCGCGCGAGGCACTCTCGGGGCCGTGGAGCCGGATGACCGCCGCCGAGCGCGGGAACCTGCTCTGGAAGATCGCGGATGCCATCGAGGCGCGCGGCGAGGAGCTCGCGCGCCTCGAGACCCTCGACAACGGCAAGCCGATCCGCGAGGCGCAGATCGACATTCGCGAGGTCGTCGACTGCTTCCGCTATTACGCCGGCTGGACCACGAAGCTCCACGGCGAGACCATCCCGGTCCGGGGCAACGTCCTGAACTACACGCTCCGGGAGCCGGTCGGCGTGGTCGGCGCGATCATCCCCTGGAACTTCCCGCTCCTGATGGCGGCGTGGAAGGTGGCGCCGGCGCTGGCGTGCGGGAACACCGTGGTCCTGAAGCCGGCGGAGCAAACGCCGCTCTCCGCGCTGGAGCTGGCCGCCATCGCCCACGAGGTCGGCCTGCCTGCCGGGGTCCTGAACGTCGTCCCCGGCTTCGGCGAGACGGCCGGCGCCGCCCTGGTGCGGCATCCCGAGGTGGACAAGATCGCCTTCACCGGCTCGACGGCCGTGGGCAAGCTGATCATGCGGGAATCGGCCGAGACCCTGAAGGCGGTCTCCCTCGAGCTGGGCGGCAAGTCGCCGAATATCGTCTTCCCCGATGCGGACCTGGACGCGGCCGCACGCGGCGCGTTCGCGGGGATCTTCTACAACACGGGTCAGGCCTGCACGGCCGGCTCCCGCTTGCTCGTCCACGAGTCGGTCCACGACGCGCTGCTCGAGAAACTGGTCGAGCGGGCGGCCAAGACCGTCCCCGGCGACCCGTTCGATCCCAAGACGCGCATCGGCCCGCTCATCTCCCAGGAGCAGCTCGACCGGGTGATGGGGTACGTCGCCCGTGGCCGCGAGGAGGGCGCGGAGCTGCTCTGCGGCGGCGAGCGCGCACTCTACCAGGGCGAGGAGAAGGGGTTCTGGCTGCAGCCCACGATCTTCGACCGGGTCGCGCCCGAGCACACCATCGCCCGTGAGGAGATCTTCGGGCCCGTCCTCGCCACGCTGACGTTCCGCGACGAGGAAGAGGCGATCGCCCTGGCGAACGCCACCATCTACGGCCTCGCGGCCGGGATCTGGACGAACGACATCAAGCGTGCCCATCGCGTGGCGCGCGCCATCCAGGCGGGCACCGTCTGGGTCAACACCTATCACCCCCTCGACCCCGCGTCCCCGTTCGGCGGCTACAAGCAGTCCGGCTACGGCCGCGAGCTCGGGCAGTACGCTCTCGATCTGTACACCCAGGTCAAGAGCGTGTGGGTCGATCTCGGCTGATGATGGAAGCTTGGATCATCGATGCGGTGCGCACCCCGATCGGCAGGCACGGCGGTGCGCTGGCCGCGGTACGCCCTGACGATCTGGCGGCGACGACGCTCCGCGCCCTCATCGACCGCACCGGGATCGACCCGGCGCTGATCGACGATGTGATCCTCGGCTGTGCGAACCAGGCGGGCGAGGACAACCGCAACGTGGCGCGGATGGCGGCCCTCCTTGCCGGCTTCCCGATCGAGGTGCCCGGCCAGACCGTGAACCGCTTGTGTGGCTCCGGCCTCCAGGCGGTCAACGCCGCATTCCACGCGATTCGGGCGGGTGAAGGCGCGGTGTTCGTCGCCGGCGGGGTCGAGTCGATGAGCCGCGCGCCGTATGTGATGCTCAAGCCGGACACGGCGTACCCGCGCGGCGCGCCGGAGGTGGCGGACACGGTGCTCGGGTGGCGGTTCGTGAACCCGCGCATGCTGGACCGCTGGACGATCTCCCTCGGCGAGACGGCGGAGGTCGTGGCCGAGCGGTACGGCATCACCCGCGAGGAACAGGACCTGTTCGCCCTCGAGAGCCAGCGCCGGGCGGCCGATGCGATGCGCGCCGGCCGCTTCGTCGACGAAATCGTCCCAGTCGACGTGCCGCAGCGGAAGGGGCCGCCCGTCCGCTTCTCCGAGGACGAACACCCGCGCCCTGACACCACGCTCGAGAAGCTGGCCAAGCTGCCGCCTGCGTTCAAACCCGGCGGGACCGTGACGGCAGGCAACTCGTCCGGCCTGAACGATGGGGCGGCGGCGCTCCTCATCGTCGAGGCGCGCCGCGCCCGGGAGCTGGGGCTCCGGCCGATGGCGCGCATCGTCTCCAGCGCCGTGGCCGGCGTCGACCCGGAGTGCATGGGGATCGGCCCCGTGCCCGCCACCCGCCGGGCGCTCGAGCGCGCGGGCATTTCCAGGGGCGACATCTCCCTCGTCGAGCTGAACGAGGCGTTCGCGGCGCAAAGCATCGCCTGCGTGCGCGAACTGGAGCTGGATCCCTCGATCGTCAACGTGAACGGCGGAGCCATCGCCCTCGGCCACCCGCTCGGGTGCTCGGGCGCACGCATCCTCACCACGCTCGTCCACGAGCTTCGTCGACGGGGCGGCGGCTACGGCCTCGCCACCATGTGCATCGGGGTCGGGCAAGGGATCGCCACGATCGTGGAGGGAATCAAATGAGCAAGTCCAACGGTGTCGCATCGAAGCAGGACAGCATCCTGGTCGAACGAGACGGCGACATCGGCTGGGTGCGCATCAACCGCCCGGAGCGACTCAACGCCTTTGCCGGCACCATGCGGGAGGACATCGAGGCCGGGCTCCACGAGCTGGAGGCCGACGAATCCGTACGGTGCGTGATCATCACCGGCGTGGGCCGCGCCTTTTCGACCGGAGGCGACATACGCGTCATGGCGCAGCTGGCGGCCGAGCGGGACCGCGAGCGCTTCGCCGAGCTCGTCCGCACCGGCGCGCGGATCGTCTCCTTCATCGATCGCATGTCGAAGCCGGTCATCGCAGCCGTGAACGGGCCCGCCGCCGGCGCCGGCGCATGCCTCGCCCTCGCATGCGACCTCCGCATCGCGAGCGAGACCGCGTCGATCGGCTTCACCTTCGCCCGCGTCGGCTTGCACCCCGACTGGGGCGGGAGCTTCTTCCTCCCCCGGCTCGTCGGCCCCGCCCTCGCCGCCGAGCTGATCTACACCGGCGGAATGGTCAGCGCCGAACGGGCCGAGCGACTCGGCATCTTCAACCGCGTGGTGCCGCCCGCGGAGCTGGAGCCCGCCGCGCGCGCCCTCGCCGGTCAGATCGCGTCCGGGCCGGCGGGTGTCACCGCCGCGGTCAAGCGGTCGCTGCGACGCAGCGCCACGGCCACGCTCGACGAGATGCTCGAGCTCGAGACGGAGGCGCAGCTCGCGGCCTTCGATTCGCCCGATTTCCAGGAAGGTGTCACGGCCTTCCTCGAGAAGCGGGCGCCACGCTTCGGCAGACGTTAGGACTTCGCGGGAGAGTTCGCGGTGGCTGAGATTCGTCGAGTGGCGGTCATCGGCGCCGGCACCATGGGGCACGGGATCGCCCAGGTGGCCGCAATGGCCGGGTACCGGGTCGCGCTGCAGGACACCACCGAAGAGCTGGTGCAGCGCGGTCTGGACCGGATCCGCCAGAACCTGGACGAGGGCATCCTGCGTGGCAAGGTCCAGTTCGAGACCAAGGCCGACACCCTTGCGCGTCTCTCGACGCACACGGACCTGGCCGAGGCGGTTCGGGACGCCGACCTCGTCATCGAGGCGATTCCGGAGAGGTTCGACCTCAAGGTCGAGGTCCTGCACCAGATCGACACGCTCGCGCCGGCCCACGCGATCCTGGCCACCAACACCTCGAGCTTCAGCATCACGGACCTCCAGCAGACGACGAACCGCCCCGGCCGGTTCCTCGGGATCCACTTCTTCAACCCCGTCCACATCATGAAGCTGGTCGAGGTGATCCGTGGCCGGCAGACGGACGAGCGGGTGGTCGAAGTCGCGGTTGCGTTCTCGGAGAGGCTCGGCAAGGAGCCGATCGTGGTGAACGACTCGCCGGGATTCGCCTCCTCGCGGCTGGGGATTGCGCTGGGGCTCGAGGCGATGCGGATGGTCGAGGAAGGCGTCGCGAGCCCGGAGGCGATCGACAAGGCGATGGAGCTCGGCTACCGGCACCCGATGGGGCCGCTTCGCCTGTCGGACCTCGTCGGGCTCGACGTGCGGCTCGACATCGCGAACTACCTGTACGAGGCCCTCGGCTCGGAGCGGTTCAAACCGCCGGAGATCCTCAAGCGCCTCGTCGCCGAAGGCAAGCTCGGCCGCAAGACGGGCCAAGGGTTCTACACCTGGGAGGAATGAGGAGCGGCATGCCGTACGAATCGCTACTGCTCCGGATCGAGGAGCGTGTCGCCACGATCGTCGTCAATCGGCCGGAAAAGAGGAATGCGCTGAATTCGGTCGTTCGGCGCGAGATGGTTGAGGCGCTCGACGCGCTCCGGAACGAGCCGGAGGTGCGGGTCGTGGTGATCACCGGCGCCGGGGACAAGGCGTTCATCGCCGGAGCGGACATCGGCGAATTCGCGGAACGCACGCCGCTCGAGCAGCGCGAGGCGATGGAAGGCCGCCGCGTGTTCGAGGTGATCGCCGAGTACCCCAAGCCGACGATCGCGATGATCAACGGCTACGCCCTCGGCGGCGGGTGCGAGGTTGCGCTCGCGTGCGACCTGCGGGTCGCGGCTCGCTCGGCACGCCTGGGTCAGCCCGAGATCAAGCTCGGGATCCTCCCGGGCGGCGGCGGCACGCAGCGGCTGCCGCGCCTGGTCGGATTCGGCCGCGCCATGCGTATGATCCTGACTGGCGAGATGATCGACGCGGAGGAGGCAGAACGGATCGGCCTCGTCGACCTCATCGTAGACGATAAGGATCTGGCGGCGCGCACCTACGAGCTCGCACGGACCATCGCGGGGTACTCGCCGGTGGCGCTCAAGCTCGCCAAGGAGGCCGTCCGGGCGACGCTCGAGATGCCGCTCCCCGCCGGGCTGCGTTACGAGCGTGAGGCGTTCATCACCGCGTTCGCGAGCGAGGACAAGAAGGAGGGCGTCGCGGCTTTCCTGGAGAAGCGCGCGCCCGTGTTCCACGGCCGTTGACCGGAAGCGGACCATGGCGGACAGGAATCCATTCGGTGACGAGCCGGTCGCCCCGCGCCGCGTCAACCCCTTCGGGGAGGAGGCTCCATCCGAAGCGCCCGATGAGGCGGCCGCGCGCATCGAGCAGGCGGCGCGCAGGATCCGTGGCCTCCGGGGCCAGCTCGGCTCGGAAGGGCTGACTCTCTCCGCGACGCGTGAACTGATCGACGAGTTGTCGGCGGCGCTCGACGCCGCGGCCCGCGCGCTCCGGAGGATCGCGGAGGGCTGAGGGACGCCGGATCCGAGGGAATCGCCGAGGGTCAAAGAACGCCCCGGCCGACAGCGCCTCAATCTGCCGCCGCTTCCGGCCCCGCTTCCCTCCCCCGTGCTCTGCCGCCGCGCAACAACGGACGCCCGGTCTCCAGCCGCGACCCGGTCGCCTCCTGCCCCGGCGTCACCCGGTGCAGCAGCCGTGTCATCAGGACCCGCTCCGCGCGGATGTCATGACCGATGTCCACGAGGAGGCGCACCAGGTCGCCGCCTCCCCACAAGACGACCGCGAGCACCGCGGTCCGCGCGACTTCACCCAGCAGAATCGGCAACGCGGCCCAGCCGTCCATTCGGATGCCGGCAATGAACTCCGCGATCACGGCGACCACCAGGAACACCGCCGCCGCCTTGAACAGTGTAACGACCCACCGCAGCGCGGTGTACGGTTCGATATCGCTGCGCCGCACGACCCCGACGCGATTGCGCCGTCGGTACCTGCGATCCCGGTTCATTCGCGGCCTCCTCCGTTCCGGCTGACCGGTCGGGTCCACTTCGCAGGAACGGGGCCACGCCACAATGGAAAAAGCCCCGGTGCCCATGGACAGGCACCGGGGCGAAACCGTTCGATCGGGTCGGCCGGACAGCCGGATCACGCGGCCGGGTAGACGGACGCGTACGTCCGGTGCCCGCGGCGCTCGAACGCGACGACCCCGTCGATCAGCGCGAAAAGCGTGTCGTCCCGCCCGCGCCCCACGTTCCGGCCCGGGTGGAACTTCGTGCCGCGCTGCCGAACAATGATGTTGCCCGCGAGGACCCGTTCGCCGCCGAACTTCTTGACGCCCAGGTACTTCGCGTTCGAATCGCGGCCGTTCCGGCTCGAGCCGACACCCTTCTTGTGAGCCATTTCGCCTCCTCAACCGACGCGGATCTCGTCGATCCGCACCTCGGTGTACTTCTGCCGATGCCCCTTCTTGCGACGGTAGTTCTTGCGCCGCTTCCACTTGAAGACGATGACCTTCTCGCCCTTCCCGTGAGCGACGACTTCACCCGTCACGACCGCGCCCTCGACCGTGGGCGTGCCCACCTTCACCTCCCCGTCGGCGCTCGTCATGAGCACCTCGGGGAACGTCACCTCCTGCCCGACCTCGGCCTCGAGCGAGGGGATCCGGATCGTCTTGCCGGGTTCGACCCGGAACTGCTTGTCGCCAGTGCGGATGATTGCGTACATGATCGTCTTCGCGAAATCAGCCACCCATCCCGCTCGGGGCGTGGCCTCGGTTCCGGTCACAGACTTAGAAAATCGCGATTCCTCCGGCTCGTGTCAAGCGCTGCGTCCGATCAGGCTTGCACCGGAACCGCCCGGGGCGACGCGCCGTCGCCATCGACCGGCGCGCCGCTACCGCGAGCGGTCACCCCAGCGCGTACTTGGCCGTGACGTCGACCGCCGCCGGCCCGGACAGGAGCCGGAACTCGTCCTGCCGCATGAGCGGGTCGTCCCGCATCCCGAGCTCGATCTTGTAGGTCTTCTCCAGCCGGTCCAGGAAGTCCGGCTCATCCTCCAGGATATGGAGCGCGACCTGGGGATGGAGCCGAACCATGATCGACTTCTCCGTACCGGCGGTGGACGCCCTCCGGATCGCCCGCTCGATGCGGCGCACCACGGTCTCCGGCCGGAACACGCGGCCGGTCCCGCCGCAATGGGTGCACGGGATCGTCAACGACTGGTACAGCGACGGACGGACCCGCTGGCGCGTCATCTGGACCAGCCCGAGCTCCGAGACCTGGAACGCCCGCGTCCTGGCGCGGTCCCGGTTCAGATAGGTGCGGAGCTCCTGCAGGACGCGCTCCTGGTTCGCCTTGGACTCCATGTCGATGAAGTCGCAGACGATGATGCCACCGATGTCCCGCAGGCGGAGCTGCCGGGCGATCTGCCGGGCCGCGTCCAGATTCGTCTTCAGGATCGTCTGCTCCGGATCCTTCTTCCCCGTGTACCGGCCGGTGTTGACGTCGATGGAGACGAGCGCCTCCGTCGGCTCGATGATGATGTACCCGCCGCTGGGCAGGTCGACGCGGCGCTGGAACGCCTCCCGGATCGCCTCCTCGACGCCGTAGCGGTCGAAGAGAGGGACCGGATCGGTGTCCAGACGGACCCGGTTGAGCAGGTCCGGATCTACGCCCTCCAGGTACTGCTTGACCTCGTTGTAGACTTCCTTGTTGTCGATGACGAGGGCATCCACCTTCTCGGTGAAGACGTCGCGAATGATGCCGCGCGTCAGCTTCGCCTCACGATGAATGAGCGCCGGCGGCCGCGAGCTGCGGGCCCGGCGCAGGATCTTCTGCCAGGTGTTGTGGAGGGTCTTGAACTCTCGCTCGAAGATCTCCCGGGTCAGCTCTTCGCCGACCGTCCGGATGATCACGCCACCGGCGCCTTCCGGGACGATCTCCCTGGCCAGGGCGCGGAGTCGGGCCCGCTCCTCCCGATCCTCGATCTTGCGACTGACTCCGATGTGGTTCGAGTACGGCATGAAGACGAGGAAGCGACCGGGAAGAGAGATCTGCGTGGTGACGCGCGGTCCCTTGGTGCCGATCGGCTCCTTCGTCGCCTGGACGATGATCTTTTCGCCCTTCTTGACCAGGTCCTGGATCGGAGGGTACCGGCGCGCCCGACGCTCGCCGTTCTCGTCGTCCTCCTCGTACTCCTCGTCGTCGTGCACCACATCCGAGACGTGGAGGAAGGCCGCCTTGTCGGTGCCGATGTTGACGAACGCCGCCTGAATGCCCGGAAGGACCGCTTCGACCTGCCCGACGTAAATGTCGCCCACGATGCGCTCGGCGTCGGGACGGTCCACCATGAACTCGACGAGGACGTCGTCCTCGAGGATGGCCACGCGCGTCTCCTGCGGCGCGGCCGAGATCAGGATCTCGCGCTTCATAGATGTCGAACGTACAGCGGCCGTGGAGCCGCGACTCAAACAGGCGGGGCGGGGTCGGTTGGCGTGGGGTCGTCAGTTGCGACCGAGGAGATGACGGGCGATCACTAGACGCTGCACTTCGCTGGTCCCTTCGCCGATCTCGAGGATCTTGGCGTCGCGCATCATGCGCTCGACGGGGTACTCGCTGGTGTAGCCGTACTCGCCGTGAAGCTGGACGGCGCGGGTCGTTACACGCATGGCGAGTTCGCTCGCGTACAGCTTCGCCATGGCCGCCGCCTGGCTGTAAGGATGTCCCTTCTCCTTCAGCCACGCGGCGTGGTAGACCAGGTGCCGGGCACAGGCGATCTCCGTGACCATGTCGGCCAGGGCGAACTGGACGCCCTGCGAGGCCTGGAGCGGCTTGCCGAATCGCTCGTGCTCCGCCGTGAAGCGCAGGGTCTGGTCCAGCGCACCCTGCGCGAGCCCGAGCGCGAGTGCGGCGATGCCGATTCGCCCGGAGTCCAGCGTCTTCATGAAGTTGATGAAACCTTCGCCTTCGGCCCCGAGCAGGTTCTCGGCCGGGACCTCCGCGTCCTCGAGGATCAGCTCCCTCGTGTCGGACGCGCGCCACCCCATCTTGTCTTCCTTCTTGCCCGCCCGGACGCCGGGGGTGAACGGCTCCAGCTCCGGTGCGTGCCCCACGCCCACCCGATCCGCCGCCTCGCGGTCGGTGGTTTCCTTGGTAACGATGAAACTACTTATGCCGCGGGCGCCTTTCGTACGGTCCGTCACCGCGGTGACAACGAAGATCTCACCCACGCCCGCGTGGGTGATGAATATCTTGCTCCCGTTCAGGCGATAGCCGCCGTTGCAACGGACGGCCGTCGTACGCGTCCCGCTCGCGTCCGAGCCGGCGCCGGGCTCCGTCAGACCGAAACCGCCGAGCACCCGGCCGGTGGCGAGCAGGGGGACATACCGTCGCTTCTGCGCCTCCGTCCCGAAATTCAGGATCGGCGACGTGCCGAGCGTGGAATGAGCGCTGACCGTGATCGCATGGCTCGCGTCGACACGGGCGAGCTCCTCGATCACGATCAGATAGCTCAGATAGTCGAGGCCCTGGCCGCCGTACTCCGTGGGTACGTTCACGCCGAAGAGGCCGAGCTCGGCCATCTTCCGGACGCTCTCCCAGGGAAACTCACCTTTTTCGTCGAGCTCACGGGCGACGGGACCGATCTCGGCTTCGGCGAACTCCCGGATCTCGGCCCGGAATCGCTCGTGTTTTTCGTCCAGATAAGGATTCATGTCCCGAACTCGTTCGTCGGACTTTCGGCCGGCTACAACTTACGGGATCGAATCAAGCGCCGAAAGAGCGACCCGGAACGAGCGCTCCCTTGCGTGCTTTTCGACGTGACGCCCTGCGCCGCCCGCCGACGACAGTTGTCGCATCCGTCACAACGGTCCATGGCCTCGGGATCGCCGAAGTAGCGGAGCACGTACCCGCGCCGGCACCCGTCGCAGTTTACGTACCCGGTCATGCGACGCAGTTTCTCGATCTCCCGGGCACGCCCCGCCCGTACGGCGTTCCAATCGATGGGGATCCGGTCGGCCGGTGCGTCGAGCGTGGCCTCGGCAAACTCACCGCCGGAGCCGGGCTCCCATTCCACGAAGCACGCCTCCTGAAGCGTCTCGAAAATTCTACTCGCCTCGTCGATGGTCGTTCCGGTCCCGTCCAGGTCCCAGGGTTGGAGCTCGACGCCGCGCTCGAGCGCGGCGTCGAGCTCCAACCCTGG
>VSDC01000419.1:0-2563 GCA_047459275.1 Gemmatimonadota bacterium | reverse complement strand
GAGATAACACCCCTACCGAGAGGGTCACATGAAGATCTTCGTAGCTGGGGCGACCGGCGTGCTGGGCCGGCGCCTCGTTCCGATGCTGGCAGAGCGCGGCCATCACGTTCTCGGCCTCGCCCGTTCCCGAGAAAAGGCGGAGCTGGTCCGCACACTGGGCGGCACGCCCGTCGAGGCGGATCTCTTCGACGAGAACTCGCTCGCAGCCGCGGCCGCGGGCGCGGAGGTCGTCATTCACGCCGCCACGGCGATCCCCGACCCCAAGTCGGCCCGGTCGCTGGCCGCGTGGTCGATGAACGATCGGATCCGCCGCGAGGGGACGCGGGCGCTCGCCGCCGCCGCGGCGCGCGTCGGCGCCCGACGCTACCTGCAGCAGAGCGTCGTCTGGGTCGTGAAGTCACGAGGGCCCGGAGAGCCGTACGACGAGGACACGCCGCCGAACCCGCCGCTGCTCCTCCGAACGGCCATAGAGGCGGAAGCGATCGCACGCGACGCTGGAGCACGCCACGGCTTCAGCGTCGGGATCCTGCGCGGCGGGTGCTTCTATGGCCCGGACACGACGAGCCGCGCCATGGCAGAGATGCTGCTCGCGCGGCGTCTGCCGATCATCGGCAGCGGCGAGAACCTGGTCGCCTCGATCCACCCCGAAGACATAGCCCATGCGTTCGTCCTTGCGGCGGAGGCCGAGGTGACGGGCACGTGGCACGTGGTCGACGACCAGCCCCTCCCGCTCGCGACGGTCCTGCGCATGCTTGCCGACGCGGTCGGGGCGCCGCCGCCGCGCAGCATCCCGCTCTGGCTGGCCCGGATCCTCGCGGGTAAGCACGTCGTCGAGTCCCTCACCACGCCGATGAATACCACGAACGCGCGCATCCGGCGCGAGCTCGGGTGGGCGCCGCGCTACCCCACTTTGCGCGAGGGGCTCGCGGCGACGGTCGAGGCGTGGCGCCGCGAGGGCTTCCCGCCAAGCGGTGCGCGGACGGGTGCGAAGGGCAACGCGTCGGACGCGCGGACGGACACGAAACGCCACGGGTCCGCGGCGCGTTCGGGACCCGGAGCGGCGGACGTGTGAGGTAGGCCGGACGGCGGACGCGGGCGACGGTCGATGGGCCCGGGACTCAGGTCGTCCGGGCCCTTTCCAACTCCAGGAGGTATCTCTTACGCCAGAGACCACCCCCGTAGCCGGTCAACTTGCCGTCGCTGCCGATCACGCGGTGGCACGGGATCACGATGGCGATGCGGTTGTCCCCGTTCGCCCTGGCGACGGCGCGCACCGCGTTCGGCTCGCCGATGGCGCGAGCCTGGTCCGCGTAGCTGCGCGTCTCTCCGTACGGGATCTGCAGCAGCGCCCCCCAGACCCGCCGCTGGAACGGGGTACCGAACATGTCGAGCGGGGTCTCGAAGGTCCGCAACGCGCCCGCGAAGTACGCCTCGAGCTCGGCCTCGAGCCGCCGGGCGTGCTCGTTGGCTCCGGGGACGAAAACGCAGTCGAGCTGGCGCGCGATCCGCCGGAGCTGGGTCTCGAGCATGCGCCGGTCCGTGAACTCCAGCAGGCAGACGCCCCGGTCAGTCGCGCCCAGGAGCATGGGCCCGATCGGCGTGATCACCCGCGTGAGGTGGACGACCTCCACGTCGCGGCTTCGCGCGGGCGAGCGTCCGGTGATCCGCCGGAGCGCCTCCTGGAAGCCGCTCAACGAGTCGTACCCGCTGTCGAAAGCGGTCCGCGTGACCGGCTCGCCCCGGGCCAACTTGCCGAGCGCGCTCCCCAGGCGAAGGGCACGCTGGTACGCCTGGAACGTCATCCCGTGATGGCGCTTGAACCAGCGACGCACCGCCGCGGGATCCAGGCCGCGCGCGCGGAGGTCGTCGTCGCGGTACCGACGCGTGGGGTCCCGCTCGAGCTCCGCGAGGAGCCGACGGATCGGCTCCGGCGTCCGCCCGGGACGCTCCATGGGCCGACAGCGCTTGCACGGGCGGTAACCCATGGCGAGCGCCTCCTTCGCCGTCGCGTAGAACTCGAGGTTCTCGCGTCGCGGCTTCTTCGCGCTGCAGGATGGCAGGCAGAAGATTCCGGTCGTCCGGACGGCTGTGAAGAAGATCCCGTCGTAGCGCGTGTCCCGCTCCAGGAACGCGCGATACATTTCGTCCTCGGGAGGGAGCGTGCGCCGACGTTCCGCGGCTTCGGGCCCGGGCTCCAGGAGCTCGAGCTGTCCGTCCGACGACGCCCGTGCGACCGCCCCGTCGTGCGCCACCTTCGTCGATCCGCCGTTCATCACGTTCTACTCCTCGCCGGTCCGGTACACGCCGTGACCCCCTGGCTTCGACCGAGGATCATGCCCCGCGTGATCCGAGGAGGGCCAAACCACCGCCCGGAAAGGTAGTCGACGGGCGCCGTCGCATCTACCGAAAAACGGACATCGAATTCGCGGCACTGCCGGCCGAGGGCGCGCGGCCAACGACTATGGACCGCACTTCAGATCGACAATCGCGCGAGCCGGTCCCGGTAGCGACGGCTCATGATCAGCTCCGTGCCGTCCCGCAGCACGATGAGCTGGTCTCCGTG
>VSDC01000418.1:0-2585 GCA_047459275.1 Gemmatimonadota bacterium | reverse complement strand
CGACCGCCGCCGCATCGATCACTGCGGCGGAGCCTGCGCGCACGGCGAGGCCCGAGGTGTCCGCCCGCCCGGCGACCGTGAGCGGGTCCAGCGCCGCGCGCATCCCGCGGAGCGTGTCGGGGAGCGCAGCAGCGGTCGTGTCGCGCTGGGGCACTCGGGCCGGCGCCCCGAACGGGGCGGCGGCGTGGCCCGCGAGGAGCAATGGGATCAAGAGCTTCGATCGCATGATACCCTTCCGGTAAAGTGCGCTGATGACCCATTGCGGGGCCGGGGGCCTTTCGGCACGCGGCGCCGCCACGGGTACCGGCGGGGAGAGCGTTGAACGGGAGCGATGCGACGCGGACGTTCCCGCGTCACCATACATAACTATGGTCGGCTAAACCACCCGCGACGCGACCTCGCAGAACGAGACTGCGGCCTCGGCGTCGAGCAGATGGCGCCGGTTTTCGAGCCGTCGGACACCCCCCACCCACACATCCGCCACCACATCGGGCGGCGCCGAGAGCGTCAGCACCGCCGCCAGGGATTCGGGCGTCCACCCCACCACCGCGGGGTGGTCCAGGTCCACGGCGATGAGGTCCGCGAGCCGGCCAGGCTCGATCGCCCCGGCATCGATCCCAAGCGACCGCGCGCCCGACTCCGTCCCGAGCTCTAGGAGCAGCGGCGCGACCTCGAGCCGCCCGCCCGCGCCCGGAACGGCGAGGACCACGCGACGCAGGCGCCGCAGCCGCTCGTGGTACTCGACCAGCCGCATCTCCTCGAAGAAATCGATCACCGTGTGGCTGTCGGTGCCGAGGGCGATCCTCACGTCCGCGTCCAGCAGCTCGGCGCCGGGGAGGAAGCCGTCGCCCAGGTCGCGTTCGGTCGTCGGGCACGCGCAAACGGTCGCCCGGGCGTCGCCGAGGAGCGCGATCTCCTCCTGCGTCAGATGCGTGGCGTGGACCGCCGTGAATCGCTCGTCCAGCACACCCTCCGCGTCGAGCAGCTCGACCGGCCGCAACCCGTACGCGGCGACGCAGTCCTCGACCTCGCGCGGCTGCTCGCTCACGTGCATGTGCACCACCATCCCCCGCGACGCCGCCCAGTCGTGCAACTCCCGGAGCCAGTCGCGCGGGACCGCACGGACGCTGTGCGGTGCAACGCCCACCGTGACGAGCCCGTCTCCGCGATAGCGATCCTGCAGCTCCGCCGTGTCGCGCAGGTAGACGTCCAGCTCCGGCGTCGCGAATCGACGCTGCTCCGACGCGAGGGGGCGGCCGATCCCGCCCGTCGCATAACAGACGTTCAACAACGCGATCCGGATCCCCACCTCCGCCGCCGCCTCCAGCACCCTGTGCGCCAGCTCGTTCGGCTCCAGGTACCGCCGCCCCTCGACGTCCCGGTGCAGGTAGTGGAACTCGCCCACGGTCGTGATCCCGGCTCGCAGCATCTCCAGGAAACAGAAGCGCGAGACCAGGAACACGTCTTCCGGGTGCATCCCCAGCGCCGCCGCGTACATCGCCTCCCGCCAGCTCCAGAAGTCCGCTTGCGGCACCGTTGCCGACCGCCACTGCGTTCGCCCCCGGATCACGCGCTGGAACGCGTGCGAATGCGCGTTCACGAAGCCGGGGAGCAGGGCCCGACCCGGCAGGCGCTCCACGACGCCCGCGACGGGGGCCCCCTCCCCGCCCGTCCGGGAGTCCCCGACGCCCGCGGCAAACGGCGTCGCCTCACCCCCCGCCGTCGATGCACCCGGCGAAGCCGGCGCCACTGGATCGGGTAACCCTGTCGCCGCTGCATCCGCCGACCCCGGCGCCACCTCCTCCGCCCGCCCGATCCATCCGATCCGCCCGCTCGATTCGTCGATCCCCACCGCGAGCCCGCTCTCGAACCGACCCGCGACGTACACGAGGTCCGGTACCAGATACCTCATCTCCGCCCTTCCATCTCGATCCCACGCAACACCGCCGCGTCAGAGCAGGCGATTCGCGTAAGTGATTACTGGAACGCCATTTGCACCCATTCTACGACAGACCCGCACTCCGGGAGGCAGTATGCGACGTCCGAAGTACAATCTACAGCTCGCGCTCTTCCTCGTCGCCGTGCCGATCGCGATCGCGGCGCTCCTGTTCCGGTTCGACCTTCGCGATCTCTTCAGTGGCGTCCAGGAAGGCCTCGAACTGAAGGTCGACCTGTCGGAGCGCAAGATGTACGTGATCGAAGGCGGCGAGGTCGTGCAGACGTACAACATCGCGGTGGGGAAGCCGAGCAACCCGACGCCGACGGGTCGGTTCCGCACAGGTCGCATCGAGTGGAACCCGTCGTGGAACCCACCGAACTCGCCCTGGGCACGTGGTCAGAAGCCCCGGGCGCCGGGCGACCCGAAGAACCCGATGCAAGGCGTCAAGATCTTCTTCCGGGAGCCGACCTACTACATCCACGGGACGAACGACCCCGCCTCGATCGGCGAGGCCGCGTCGCACGGATGCATCCGCATGACGGTGGACGACGCGGTCGCCCTGGCGCGCCGCATCGAGAGGGCCGGCGGCAGCGTGCCGCTGCTGATCGAGAAGTGATGCGCGGCGGCGGGGGGGGGCCCAACTTGG
>VSDC01000417.1:0-2588 GCA_047459275.1 Gemmatimonadota bacterium | reverse complement strand
TCCTGTTGCGTGATGGAGCGGAAGATCCAGGTCGAGCCCCCGTAGACGCGTGCGGCGCCCGCCACGTCGTACGCCACCAGGACGTCGATCGCTTCGTGGGCGAACTCGATGCGTCTGATGCCGTTGTTGTGGATCAATTCGTCGCCCAGGTGCGCGCTCCTGTGGAGGATGCGGGCGCGCAACGAGACGGGCGGCCGTATCCAGGCGACGGGGAGGGCGACGGTCCAGTCCGAGGCGGCGTAGTCGCGGCTGGGCT
Organism: Gemmatimonadota bacterium; assembly: GCA_047459275.1. GTDB lineage: Bacteria > Gemmatimonadota > Gemmatimonadetes > Longimicrobiales > RSA9 > CALBZE01. Next base: position 2,332 of record VSDC01000417.1, on the reverse strand, counting down.
CCTCGAGACGGAACCGCGCGGAGACGCCGGCCTGGATCGAGACGACGACAGTGTTGTCGGGGTCTTCGGACGACGCCCACAGCGGGAGGGTCCCGCCGAGGGAGACGACGCCCTGGAGGTCGCGATCCATGTCGTCGGGGTCGCCGATCGAGAAGGCGGGCCGCTCCGCGGGGACCTTCCCCGCCTCGAACAGGTCGGTCCACGCGAAGCCGGCCGCGAGGCGGATCTCGTGGGGGTCGGCGAGGAGCGGAGCGAAGCCCTGGAGCGCGGGAAGCCACACCCCACGGTTCTGGGAGTGCGCGGCGGTCGGAACGGCGACGGCGAGGGTGACCGCAATGACAATGGGCCCGATGTGGAAGCCCTCGTTCGATGTCATCGTGTTGCGCTCCGAGGCGGCTCCGGATTCGGGTGTCGTGCAGCGCACGGGCGGCGCCGGTGGCCGTCGGAAGCTACAAGACCCGGGCCGCCGGCGCACGGTCCTCGGGTGGAAATTGTGGACAATGAGGCGTATAGGGCGTACTTTGCCTGCATACGACCACATTTGATGCAGATTCGTTCCGGCCGCCGGTCGACGACCCGGGAGTCGCGAGACATGATGCACCAGGGTGCCTGCTTTTCCCACGATCGGATCGGAATCCGCTCCATTGACCGGGCCGGAGCGGTTGTACGGCTGCCGCTGAGGGTGTTCGCATGAACGTGGCGGCGACACGGGAGTTGGAAGCGGTGTCGGCGTTCGCCTCGATCGCGCGGACGTTGACGGAGTCTCTCGAATTGCCGGAGGTCCTGCGTCGCATCGCTTCGGCGGTGCTGGCGATGACGGACTCTCTGGGCGTGAGCATCATCATGCCGCGAGGCGATCTGGCGGAATTCGTGGCGCACGAGTCCCCGCCGCCGCATTCGCGGATCCCGGTGGGCTACCGGTTCCGGCCGGGCACGGCGCTCCCCGAGCTGCTGGCAAATCGGCGCGATCCCCTCGTGATCCTCGACCTGCACGCCTCGCCGATGATCCCGGATGAGATCAAGGCGCAGATCGAGGCGCAGGACCTGATCGTCATCCCGCTGCGGGTGGACGCCGAGCTCTTGGGCGCGCTGATCGTCGCGTACGCGGAGCTGCCGGAGCATTTGCCGGTGGACCCGGCGGTGCTGCGGGCGGTCGGCGACCAGGCGGCGGTCGCGATCCGCAATGCGCAGCTCTACGAGGCGGCGCGGACATCGGCGGACCGGCTGGTCCAGGCGGAGCGTCTGAGCGCGATGGGGCGAGTGGTCGCCCGGATCGCGCATCAGCTGAACAACCCGCTCACGACGGCGCGTCTCATCGCGGAGGGGCTCGAGCTGGAGGCGTTGCCGGAATCCGCGATGGAACAGGTTCGTGCGCTCTGTCGCGAGATCGAGCGTGCGGCGTCCGTCGTCAACGACGTCCTGGTCTTTGCGCGCAAGGGGCGGCGACAGTTCACGCGGGTGCGGGTGGCGGATGTGGTCGGCGCCGCGGCCGCCGCGTCGTCGCGGCGGATGACGGCGGCGGGCGTGGCCGTCGACGTGGCGGTCGAGAAGGACCTCCCGCTGGTACACGGCGACGCCCGCGCGCTGCAGCAGGCTCTCACGAATCTGCTCCACAATGCGCTGCACGTCCTCGCGGATTGGCCGGGCGAGCGGCGGGCCCGGATCCGCGCGGCGCGTGAGGAAGGCGATTCCGGTCCGCGGGTCGTGATCGACGTCGAGGACAGCGGTCCGGGGCTCGCGCCGGACCTGCGCGAGCGCGTGTTCGAGCCGTTCTTCACGACCAAGCCGCTCGGCGAGGGAACGGGGCTGGGTTTGTCGATCGCACAGGAGATCGTCGAGGTCCACGGCGGCAGTCTGGAGGTCGGCGATTCTCCGTTGGGCGGCGCGCTCTTCCGGATCCGGCTCCCGGCGCTGGCGGGTGCGGACGCCGGGGAAGGCGCGGGGCTCGAGACGGTGGATTCGGCGATCATGTCGCATCCCCCGGCGCGCGCGGCCGCGGAGCGCACGCTGCGCGTCCTCGTGATCGACGACGAGGCGCCGCTGCAGCAGGCGCTCAAGCGCGTGCTGGAGTACCTGGGATGCGAGGTCGTCATCTCGCTCGAGGGCGAGGAGGGGTATGCCCTGGCGCGGGCGGGTGGATTCGATCTGATCCTCGCGGACCTGGGCGTTCCGGGGTTGGGCGGCCGGGAGATGTTCGAGCGGCTGCGCGTCGAGGCGCCGGAACAGGCCAGCCGGGTGGTGTTCATGACCGGTGACAGCGTGAGCGAGGAAGTCCGCGAGTTCCTGGCGGCGTCCGGGCAGCCGGTCCTGATGAAGCCGTTCGGCAGGGTCC
>VSDC01000416.1:0-2588 GCA_047459275.1 Gemmatimonadota bacterium | reverse complement strand
TTCGCATCTTGGCGGAGCGCGCCGGGCGTTGCCCTTTGGGGGGGTGGCGGATATGATTCCGGGGCTATGGAACTCGAGGTGTTGAGAGAGAATCTGCTCCGGGTGAAGGAGCGGATCGAGGCGGCGAAACGACGGGCGGGCCGGTCGGACGAGGTGGAGATCGTCGCCGTCACGAAAACGCACCCGGCGGCGGTGATCGAGGCGATGCTCTGGCTGGGGGTGCGGCGGATCGGGGAGAATCGGGTCCAGGAGCTGGAGCAGAAGGTCCGGGAGGTGGGCCGCGACGGGGCGGAGTGGCATCTCATCGGGCACCTGCAGCGGAACAAGGTGCGGAAGGCCCTGCCCTTGTTCGACCTGATCCATTCGATCGACTCGGTGCGGCTGGCGCAGGAGTTGTCGAAGGAGGCGGAGCGGGCCGGAGTGGAAGTCAAGGGCCTCGTCCAGGTGAACGCCTCGGGTGAGGAGAGCAAGCACGGCTTCTCCGTGGATGAAGCGGTGGACGCCGTGGGCGAGATCGTGGCGCTGCCGGGGCTCCGGATACAGGGGCTCATGACGATGGCGCCGTTCACGTCGGACGAGGCGACGTTGCGAAGCACCTTCGCATCCGCGCGCAGGTTGTTCGAGCGCTGCGCCTCCGAGGTGGCGGGCTTCGAGCCGGTCCACCTGTCGATGGGGATGTCGAACGATTTCGAGATCGCCGTCGAGGAGGGCGCCACCCTGGTCCGGCTGGGGACCATCCTGTTCGGGGAGCGGGAGAAATGATCGACCTGACGCCGATCGACATTCGGAAGAAAAAGGGTGATTTCTCGCGGTCGTTCCGAGGGTACAGCACCACGGATGTGGACCTGTTCCTCGACCTGGTCGCGGATCGCCTGGAGGAAGTGATCAACGAGTCTCGGCGGCTGGAGGAGCGGGTCGCGCAGCTCGAGGCGCAGATGCAGGAGTACCGCCAGCGGGAGGCGGCGCTGACGGAGGCGGTGGTGACCGCGCAGGAGCTGCGTGAGGGCGTGAGGCGTCAGGCGGCGAAGGAGGCGGAGCTGCTGCGTCGGGAGGCGGAGGTGGAGGCGGAGCGGATCCGCGCGGCCGCGCTGCGGGCGCGGGAGCAGGAGGAAGAGATGCTCCGTCGTTTGCGCGCGCGTCGCATGCAGCTCCTGCGGACGTTTCGCACGTTCCTGGAGCGGGAGCTGGCGGAGCTGGCGGTCGCGGCGCAGGAGCTCGAGGCGGGTGAGACGGAGCCGGCGGAGGCCGGGCAATGATGGTGGCGAGCGCGGAAGCCCAGCGCCAGGCGCTCGCCGAAGCGCTGGGCGAGGTGCGGCGGCGGTCGCGCCTGGAGCCGGAGGTCGCCCTCGTTCTCGGGACCGGGCTCGGCAAGACCATGGTCGAGCGCCTCGAGATCGAGGCCGCGATCCCGTACGAAGAGATCCCGCACTTCCCGGTCTGCACGGTGGACTCGCACGCCGGCCGCCTCCTCCTGGGTCGCCTGGACGGCCGGCCGGTCGTGGCCATGCACGGCCGATTCCACCGATACGAGGGGTACACGCTCCAGCAGATCGCGTTGCCGATCCGTGTGATGAGGCAGCTCGGCGCGGGGACGCTGATCCTGTCCGGCGCGTGCGGCGGGATGAACCCGCTCTGGGATGTGGGCGATCTCGTCCTGATCGACGATCACATCAACCTCCTGGGCGACAACCCGTTGATCGGACCGAACCTGGACGAGCTGGGGCCGCGTTTCCCCGACATGTCCGAGCCGTACGACCGCGGACTCCAGGCTCTCGCCGAGGAGGTTGCGCTCGAGCTGCGCATCACGTTGCGTCGCGGGGTTTACGTGGCCGTCCCCGGGCCGAACCTGGAAACGCGGGCGGAGTATCGCATGCTCCGGGCGATGGGCGCCGACGTCGTCGGGATGAGCACGGTGCCCGAGGTGATCACGGCGAGGCACATGGGGATGCGGGTCATGGCGGTGTCGATCATCACGGATCGGTGCCTGCCTGACGCGCTGGCGCCGACCGGGATCGAGGAGATCATCCGCGTCGCCGGGGAGGCGGAACCGAAGGTCACGGAGCTGGTTCGGGGAGTGCTGGCGCGGCTGGGGTAGGGTCGCGGGAACCGAACGTCGGGCCGCCGCTGGAGCCCCCGCCCACGGGCGCCGGGCGCGGCTCGGACAGCCTGGAGGGGATCCCAGCGTTGCGCCGCGACATGGGGTCCACGGGCCGGGGGGCGGGGCGCGGCTGTAAGGGCTTCGAGGGGATTCGAGGGGAAGGGTACTGTCCTGAAATGAGATATCCGGAGTATCCGGCGAGTCCGATCCGCCTGGAGGAGGAGATCCTCGGGCGGTGGCGGGAAGAGGACCTGTTCCGTCGCACGCTCGAGGCGACGGCGGGCGCGGAGGAATTCGTCTTCTACGAAGGTCCGCCCACGGCGAACGGGCGGCCGGGGATCCACCACGTCATCAGCCGGACGATCAAGGATCTGGTCTGCCGCTACCAGACGATGCGCGGTCGGCACGTGACGCGGATCGCCGGGTGGGACACGCACGGGCTGCCGGTCGAGATCGAGGCGGAGAAGAAGCTCGGGATCAGCGGGAAGCG
>VSDC01000415.1:0-2589 GCA_047459275.1 Gemmatimonadota bacterium | reverse complement strand
AGCCGGCATCTTCCAGCCAGAGCCGGGTCGCGGCGTAGGCCCTCCAGGGGCGCCACGCCCGGGCCCGGGCGCGCAGGGCCGCAGTGTCTGGAGCGCCGGCCGCCCGCTGAAGCGTGCGATCCTCCGCGGGAAACGCGTCCGGCCACGACAGGGTGCGCATCACGATCAGCGTCGCTAGCGGGTCGTCGACGCCCGGCAACTCGGCGAGGGCGCGGCGGGTGGCGGCGACGTCGCTCCCGGGAACGAGGCTGACCGTCCCGCCCGCCACCGCCCGGGCGAGGGCGACGGCGGCGTGGGCCCTGCGCGGCGGTACACCGAGGGAGATGAGACGGTCCGCGCCGGCCTCCGCGATCCGGTCCGGGGAGGGGGCAAGGTGGGTGAGCCCGGGGACCCCGGTCACGATCGGCTCGCCGAGCTCCTGTGCCACCACGGCCGCAGGGTCGGCTCCTCGCGGGCGCGCCAGTCCACCGCGCAGCAGCACCCGGAGGCCCGCCTCGAAGCCGTCGAACGAGCCCGGCATCCTCACGCCGGGTTTCCCGGCGACGAGCGCCTCGAGCCCCCCTCGGCTCAGGCACTCGTCGATCACGGCGGGCTCCGCATCTAGGTCGAGGAGCTGCCGCAGTCTCGCGATCAACGGCATGAGGACCGGGACGAGCGATCCCGAGATTGCGACGCACACGTGTGAAGCCCCGGACCGTGCGCTGCGGCGCCGGTCTGCGGCGGCATCCGCCACGAACACGACCCCCACGTGGCCGTCGATCGAGACCGTGCGGCCGTAGCGTCGGCCGTCCACGAACTCGACTCCGGCCACACACTCCCGCCCGAGGGTCGCGAGCAGGGCATCCCACGCGAACGGCGCTCTGTACGAAAGCGTGAGGCGCAGCATCTCGCCGTCCGGGGCGGGCCGTTCCGCGCCGTTTCGGCGGAGATCGGTGGGCGCCATCCGATACCGCTCGCGAAACACCGCGTTGAATCGACTCAGGCTCCGGAACCCGCTCGCGTACGCCACCTGGCTCACCGGGAGGGTCGTGTCGGTGAGGAGCCGTTTGGCGAGAAGCAGCCTGTGCGTCTGCGCCAGCTCGACGGGGCTCACGCCGAACGCCGCGCGGAGCGCGCGCCGGAGGTGCCGCTCGCTCACGCACAACTCGTCTGCCAGTTCCTTCACGCTGCGATCGTTCAGCGCGCCGGCGGCGATTCGGCGGGCCGCGGCTTCCGCGAGCCGGGGGACCGCGTACACCAGCGATCACCCCGGGGCCAGCTCGGGGCGGCAGCGTCGGCACGGACGATATCCCGCCCGCTCTGCCGCCGCCGCCGTGGGGAAGAACCGCCGGTGCTCGGGGTGCGAGACACGGGCAGGGCAGATCGGGCGACAGTAGATCTTCGTCGAAGTGATCCCCACGAAGAAGATCCCGTCGAAACGGGGATCCCGCGCCTGCAGCGCACGCACGAAGATCTCGGTGCCCGGCTCCAGCGTCTCCTCGGCCGACTGCGTCATGGCCCGAATCTAACACGGAAACCGCCGCGGGACTCACCGGATTCGGACGTGGAATTCGTCGGCGGGGCGGTCGATTCGATCGACAGCCTCCCCGGCGCGGGGCCACTGGCGAGCCATGCGTCGGCCCTGGCGAAACATCGGACGGCACCTTACCGTATGACAGTGCGCCACCTTCGAGCGGGAGTGAGCCATGCCGACGCGAGACGACCTCGAAAGCTACCTGATCCGCCTGGGCGTCGATTACGAAGAGATAGAGGACGGTCTGTGGGTTCTCAGATCCACGGATGGTCTCGCCGTCGTCGTGCAATCCTCGCCTCCCGTGGTGGTCCTCCGTCTAAAGGTCCTTTCGATCCCCGAAGAGGCCGACTCCGCGCGGCAGCTCGCACTGTATCGCAGGTTGTTGGAGCTGAACGCCACCGAGCTGGTGCACGGAAGCTACGGCATCGAAGAGAGGGACGTCGTGTTGACGGACGCACTCGACTTGGAAACGCTGGACTTCGAAGAATTTCGCAGCTCGTACGAGAGCCTGATCTTTGCGGCTACCAGCCATCTGCCGGGCCTGGCCGAGCTCATCCTGGTCGCACACGAGGGCTAGAGCAATGGGAATCTTTCAGAGACTCTCCATGTTGATCCGCTCGAACATCAACGACGCGATCGCACGAGCGGAGAATCCGGAGAAGATGCTCACCCAGATCATCGACGACATGCGTGCGCAGCTCGCCAAGGCCAAGCAGGAGGTGGCGATCGCGATCGCGGACGAGCGGAAGCTGCGGGCGCAGGTCGACGAGGAGTACAAGCAGGCGGCCGACTGGGAGAACCGGGCGATGCTCGCGGTGCGCGAGGGCCGGGACGACCTGGCCAAGCAGGCGCTGATCCGTCAGCAGGAGCACGCCGAGAGAGCCGCCGCGCTCGAGGCCACGTGGCGTCGCCAGGCGGAGGAGACCGAGCGTCTCAAGGAATCGCTGAGGCAGCTCAACGACAAGATCGAGGAGGCCAAGCGCAAGCGGAACCTCCTGATCGCGAAGCAGAAGCGTGCGGCGGCGCAGAAGCGGATCCACGAGACGATGGCCGGCCTCAACGATCGCTCGGCGTTC
>VSDC01000414.1:0-2592 GCA_047459275.1 Gemmatimonadota bacterium | reverse complement strand
GCCGCCTGCCGGGCTCGACACCGACCGCCTCGCCGCGCTCATGGCACGCGACAAGAAGTCCCGTGCGGCGCGGCCGAACGTCGTGTACCTGCGGTGCGTCGGGGTCGTGGCGAGGAGCCCCGAAGGCGACTGGGCACACCCCTTCGAGGACGCCGCGGTGGGCGCCGCGCTGGCCGCGGCAGGGCGATGAACAAGTCCAGCGACCCAAGGGTATCTCAAGACGAGAATTGCATTTGACGCGCGTCGCCCACTCCGCTATGTTTAGAGTCTGGGCCCACGGCGGCGCGGATGGCCGCCGGTGACGGCGCGAGAGAGGGTTCTCCCGACGGAGGCGGAATGGCGCTCGACGAGCGCTTTTATGGCTTGTCGGTTGCCGAGGTGCTGGAAGCGCGGGCGGCGGAAGATCCGGACCGTACATTCCTGATCTTCAACGATCGCCGCTGGACCTACAGGCAGGTCGACGCGCGGGCCTCGGCGCTCGCGGCAGCGCTTCGTGAACTCGGCATCGAGCCCGGAGACCGGATCGCACTGGACCTGCCGAACTGGCCGGAGTTCGTGATCTCGGTCTTCGCGGCGGCGAAACTGGGCGCGATCATCGTTCCGCTGAACCCCCATTACACGGTGCCGGAGCTCCAGTACATGCTGCGGCACTCGGAGGCGGTGGCCGTGGTCATCGCCGAGTCGTTCGGGGGAGTCGACTATCTCGAGCTGTACGAAGGCTTCCTCACGTCGCTCCCGGACCTGCAGTACCTGGTCACGGTGGGCGAAGAGGACCTGTGGTACGACGACCGGATCTATCAGTTCGAGGATCTGGTCTCGAGTGGTGAGAGGCGAGCGCTGCCGCCGGTGCAGGTCGATCCGGCGGAGGACGTGTTCGCGATCCTCTACACCTCGGGGACGATGGGGAAGCCGAAGGGCGTGGCGCTGACGCACCGCAACCTGGTGACCACGGCGGGGCGGACGGTGGAGGCGATCGGCCTGAACCGCGACGACGTGGTCTTCGGCGTCACCACCGTCTTCCACGTGTTCGGGCTCGGCCCGGGGATCCTGGGGACGGTGATGACCGGCGCCTCGCTGGTGCTGCAGGAGCAGTTCCTCCCGGACGAGGCGTTGGAGCTGATCGAGCGGCACCGGGTGACGGTGCACTACGGCGTGCCGACGGTCTTCGTCACGGAGCTGCAGGAAGCGAAGCACGAGCGGCGGGATCTCTCGTCGCTGCGTGCGGGGATCGTGGCCGGGGCGCCGATCAGCGACGAGATGGTCCGCCGGATCCGCGCCGAGCTGTGCCCGAATCTGCAGATCGCGTACTCATTGGTCGAGACCGCTTCGGCGGTGTCGATCACGCGTGCGGAGGACCCGGAGGACAAGCAGGTCTTCACGGTCGGCCGACCTCTACCGGAGACGGAAGTCCGGATCCTGGATCTGGACGGGAGCGTGCTTCCGGTAGAGAGCCTGGGCGAGATCGCGGTGCGGGGCCCGGGAGTGATGAAGGGGTACTACCGTCAGCCCGGGGAGACCGCGCAGGCGTTCACCGAGGATGGCTTCTTCCTCACCGGCGATCTCGGGATGATCGACGAGGAAGGGTTCATCCACATCGTGGGACGCCGGAAGGAGCTGATCATCCGGGGCGGCTTCAACATCTACCCGCGGGAGGTGGAGGATCGCCTCCAGGCGCACCCTGCGGTTCTGGATGCGGCCGTGGTCGGGCTCCCGCACGAAGTCCTCGGCGAAGTCGTCTGTGCGTGCATCGTTCCGGTCGAGGGGGCGATCATCACGGGCGAGGAGATCAAGGAGTGGTGCCGGGGCGCACTCGCGGACTACAAGGTTCCGGACCTGGTCCGCTTCCTAGACTCGTTCCCACGCACGGGGAGTGGGAAGGTCCGTCGCGTCGAGCTCGCGCGTATGATCAGCGCGGAGGAATCGACGCGCCGGACGCCGTAAGGGAGAGCGAGACTCCTTTACCGGTCTCATCGCGCGACCCCATCGCCAGTCCCCGGCGCGGGGAGGACGAGGCGAGCGCGGTGGCGAGCGCGGGGCGAACGCCCCGACCCTCGCCGCTGCCCTCGCCCTTCTTCCTGCGCCGGACGAGGCGGTGGGGAGCGGTGTAGAAGGGAAGGAGCCTCGCCGTTGGGAAGAGATCGTTCACAACAGAAGCGAGGCACATGGCTGCACAGTTTGCACGCGCCCCCCATCGGGGCGTGACATCCGGGCCGGCACCGTCGGCCCCGAACGCTGCGCTCCTCATCGACTTCGACAACGTCACGATGGGGATCCGCAGCGACCTGTCGAAGGAGCTCAAGAACCTACTCAACAGCGACATCATCAAGGGGAAGGTGGCGGTACAGCGGGCGTACGCCGACTGGCGTCGCTACCCGCAGTACATCGTTCCCCTGGCGGAAGCGTCGATCGACCTGATCTTCGCGCCCGCCTACGGCAGCTCGAAGAAGAACGCGACGGACATTCGCCTGGCGATCGACGCCCTCGAGCTGGTCTTCACGCGTCCCGAGATCGGGACCTTCATCATCCTCTCCGGCGACTCCGACTTCAGCAGTCTCGTCCTCAAGCTCAAGGAATACGGCAAGTACGTCATCG
>VSDC01000413.1:0-2593 GCA_047459275.1 Gemmatimonadota bacterium | reverse complement strand
ATCGTGCGCCGCTCGAGCTGCTCGATGTCGCGCTCCAGGAGCTGAACCTGACGGTGCTCGTCCGTGTAGCGGTACTGCAACGACCGCAGCTCGGCCCGCTTGAGCGTCAACTCCTCGAGCACCTTCATCATCGCCGGCGACTGTGCGACGGCCGGGATGAACTCCAGCGCCTCCACCGAAAGGCCCGACCGCGCGATCTGCGAGAGGATCCGCTCGAGGGACATCCGGTCGCGGCGTAGGCGCTCCTGCTCCAGCTTGAGCTGGAAGTAGTCCGTGTAGATCGGGTCGCCGCCCACACCCTCGGGTCCCACGGGCGGGCCGACCTGCGCCTCCAGCAGGCGCGGCATCCCCGCGGTCCGGACCTGGAAAGCCTCCAGCTCGGCCTCCGCCTCGCGCAGACTCCGCTCCGCCGCGCCGAGCTGACTGTGGAGGATCTTCGTCAGCTCCGTGAGTTTGGCGCGCTCCAGCTCGCCCGCCACCTGGACGTAGCGGTCCGTCACGGCGTTCAGCACGGTCGTGATCCGCTCGGGGTCCGGCCCGCTCAGCTCCAGCCGCAGGATGTTGCCGCTCGGATCGATCTGGGGCTTGATCTTCTCGGCCAGGCTCCGGGCGACGTCGCGGGGCACCTCGACCGTGAACTCGATCTCCTCGCCGGGAGCGAGCAGCGCCGCCGGCGGCGCCCAGGCGAAGCCGACCGCCTGCCCGATCGAATCACCGACCGCGCCTCGCTGGATCACCTTCCCGTCCGACGATTCGAGCGTGAAGGTGCGCCCCGCGCGATCGATACGGAGCCGGTACCTCCCCGGCCGGAACCGCATTTTGAGGCGGAAAGATTCGAGGGCCGCCGAGTGCCCGGGCGCCTTCTCGGTGAGGTACAGACGCAGGTCCTGCACGACCCTGTCCAGGACCATGTACGTCTTCAGGAGGTCGATCCAGCCCGTTACGCTCAGGAAATCACCGGTCCGGATCGGGTCCGTCTCGCTCATGGAGCCGCCCCGAGGCGCGACCCAGATCGTCGATTGCACCACGTATTGCGGCGGGACGAATCGGCTGAGCAGGACACCGACGACGGCGGCCACCGCCGTCACCGCAACGACGAACCACTTGTATCGAACGACCGCCGACAGGTACCGGCGCCACGCCTGCCCCTGCGGCTCGCCCGGGATGTAACCGGACAGGTCGCTGCGGTAATGATGCGCGTGCGGCTGGATCGCGCCGGGCTCGTGCCCACGGGATGGGTCGTACGGGGCAGGTAGATTTTCGGGCATAGTCGCCACCGCTCGGGTCTCCCTCGCACACGGGCGGCACCCTGGTCCTGACAGCGCTCACGCCTGCCCCGCGTGCAGCTTCGCCCCCCGCCAGGGGGCAAGGAGAGGACCATGCGCCGATCCTCGCCGCGTGCGGCGGCTCACCCGGCCGCCAGGCGGAAATTCCTGGGGAATACGCGGCAACCAGACCGCGCCGGTGCGCCGCCGTGCGACGTTGCACCGGCGCCACACTGTTGCGGAGTCTCAGGTGCGAGAGGCTCCCGCGTGGAAGGACTAGCGCGGAGGGAGGCTCATGCGAGAGGCCCGGCGCGGAGCAATTCCCGCCGGAATCCGGATGCGTCTGGAGCGACGCGGGTCCGGGAGCGCGGGTGCGGACTGGATTCCGCCCGGGGCAGAGGATGGCGCAGCAAGGGTTTCTACTCGGTGTGACCGGAGAATGGGTTCCGAAGCCTCCTGTCCCGCCGAGCGGCGAGGCTGGCGGCTCACGGAGTTCCGCGGGCTCCCGCCGCGCATCTCACCCCGCGTGAACGCCGTGGCCCGTATCCACGGCCTCGCGCAGCGACGAGATGGCCCACTCGGCATCCGGGTCGGGGATCTGGATCCGATGCGCGCCGCCTGGGAAACGACGCTCCAGCATCTCGTACTGCCGCCACATCTCCTCGTTTGGATGCCGCCAGTCGTGCAGGTAGTAGACCGCGTGCACCCGGGCCTGGAGCAGCTCCTTGGCGCAGCCGAAGCAGGGACGCATCGTCGTATAGAGGACCGACCCCTCGACCGGGATCCCGAACCGCGCCGCGCTGAGCAGCGCGTTCTGCTCGGCATGCACGCAAATGCACAGGTCGTATCCTTGCGACGAAGGGTACTTCTCCCGGTTCGCGCAACGCTCGCAGCCGCCCTCGTCGCAGTTCGGCATCCCCTGCGGCGTCCCGTTGTAGCCGGTCGAGATGATCCGGTCGTTCAGCACCAGGATCGCGCCGACCCGACTCCCCGTGCAGTTCGCGCGACGCCGGACCGCCATCGCGATCCCCATGTAGTACTCCATCCGATCCGGCCGCGCTCGTTTCCTGGTTTCCATGGCCCTCCTGCTGTGGTGCACTGGTGAACCGCCGCCCACCCCCTCCACCCCGGGGCTCAGGGCTCAGGTGCCTCCCGCCCTTCCCCGCCACCCTGGGGCTCAGGGCTTAGGGCGTAGGGATCAGGTACGCCCCGCCCTTCCCCGCCACCCTGGGGCTCAGGGCTTAGGGCTTAGGTATCAGGTTAGCCCCCCTGAGCCCTAATCCCTTGTATCTCGAACGCGGTGTAAATTGTCCCTGTCTGGAGGGTGC